>JALZBN010000188.1 GCA_030947365.1 Actinomycetota bacterium | reverse complement strand
CACCCGTCCCGCGTCCTCCATGGCCCGCAGCACGGGATAGACAGCGGCGAACCCGCCGGCATGGCCCTCGCCACGCACCGACTCCCGGGTGAGCACGCCGTGGCGTTCGAGCAGCGTGGTCGCGAGAGCGTGGGATCGGACGGTTGCAGTTGCTGCGCCGGCTGGTACCTCGGCGTCGACGAGCGACCAGCGCCCTTGGGCGCGCGGTGGGCCGAGCACGGTGAGCGACCCGAGGTTGGGACGGTGGCGCCCTCGGCTGCTCTTGCCGGCGCGCCGGCCGCCACCGCCCGTGAACGCCCGCAGCGCCGCGAATGAATCGTTGGTCACCTCGCCGGCCCACACCAGATCCCACAGGGCATCGAGGGAGAGGTTGGCGTCGTCACCGGCCAGTTCCCGGAAGAAGCACGCGCCGCGCCGCGACAGCACCTCACGCAGTCGGTCGTGCTCGGCGCTGTCGGGGCATTCACCGCTCGGCGCCGACGGTCGTAGCGCCGGGGCCTTGTCGCGCAGAAAGAGCATGAGCTTGCCGTCGTCGCGCCCGAGGGGACCGGCGCCAACCCACACGACTTCACCGGCGGCGGTGAGCTCGTCGAGGAGGCGGGGTGAGTAGTCCGCGATGCGGGCCGGGAGGACGTCGCGCTCGAGCACCGATGCGGGGATGGCGACGCCTTGGATCTGGGCCACGACTTCAACCAGTCGGTCGAGCCCCCGCCCTCCGGAGGCGGACGCGCCGAGCGGCATGACCCCCTGCCACGCCGGCAGGAACCGGGCCAGCACGTCGGCTTCGACGGGCTCGACCTCCTTGCGAAGAACAGCGAGCGACCGTTGGCGCAGGCTGCGCAGCACGTTGGGGTCGCACCACTCGCTGGTGCTGCCGCCGGGACGAAAGCCACCCTTCAGCAGGAGGCCGGCATCGGCGCGCGCCGCGAGAACGGTGTCGACCACCGCGACCGGCAACCCGAAGCGCGCCGCCGGCTCGCCGCTCGTGAACGGCCCGTGGGTGCGAGCCCACCGGCCGAGCAAGGTGCCAAGCGGATCGTCGCTCGACTCGAGGAAGGCATCGGGCAACCCCGACGGCGGCACGACGCCGAGCCCGTCGCGGTAACGGCCGGCGTCTTCCGCGGCGACGAGACGGGTCTCACCGGCGAGGCGCACCTCCAGGGCGCGCCGGTCGTGGAGCAACACGTCGGCGAAGTCGTCAACGGCGCGGGCTTTGAGCTCGGCGGGGGTGAGGTCGCCGAGTCGGATCAAGAGGTCGTGGGCTTCGTCCGCGTCGCGCGCCCACCGTTGCTCGTCGAGCGACTGAAGCTCGGCCTCCAGGGCGTCGAGCGCCTGCGGCTGGATCAGCTCCCGCAGCTCCTCCGACCCGAGCAGCTCCGACAGCATCTCTCGGTCGAGGGTAAGGGCCTGGGCGCGCCGCTCGGCCAGCGGTGAGTCACCGTCGTAGAGGAAGTTGGCGACGTAGGCGAATGCCAGCGACGCCGCGAACGGCGACGGACGCGCCGTGTCGACCGACACCACCCGCACGGCGCGCGCGCGGATCTGGGCCATGAGCTCGGTGAGCGCGGGAAGGTCGAAGACGTCGCGGAGGCACTCCCGGTAGGTCTCCAGAATGATGGGGAAGGAGCCGTGGCGCGACGCCACTGCGAGCAGGTCGGCGGCGCGCTGGCGCTGCTGCCACAACGGTGTGCGGGATCCGGGCCGGCGCCTTGGCAGCAGCAGGGCCCGCGCCGCGTTCTCGCGGAAGTGGGCTGCGAAAAGCGCGCTGTTGGCCAGCTCGCCGACGACGAGGTCTTCGATCTCCTCGGGTTCGAGCAGCACCGACTCGATCGGCGGCGACTCGTCGGCCTCGGGCAGGCGCACGACGATGCCCTCGTCGCTCCACATCGTCTGCACTTCCAGCCCGAGCCGCTCGCGCACTTTGGCCTCGATGGCAAGGGCCCACGGCGCGTGTACCCGGCCGCCGAACGGCGACAGCACGCAGATGCGCCAGTCGCCCAGCTCATCGCGGAAGCGCTCGACCACGAGTTGGCGGTCGGTCGGAAGCGCGCCGCCGGTGACCTCGCGCTCCTCGGCCAGATACGACCGCAGGTTGCTCACCGCCAGGTCGTCGAGCGAACACTCCTCCGCCAAGCGCTCGTCGGACCAGTCGCCGACCTCCCGCAGGAACGCGCCGATCGCCCGGCCCAGCTCGGCCGGACGTCCGGGGCCGTCGCCGTGCCAGAACGGCATCTTGCCGGGCTCACCCGGCGCGGGCGTCACGACAACCCGGTCGCGGGTGATCTCCTGGATGCGCCACGTGGTCGCGCCGAGCAGGAATGTCTCGCCGACCCGGCTCTCGTAAACCATCTCCTCGTCGAGCTCGCCGACCCGGGAGCCCTCTGGTGTGAACACGCCGTAAAGGCCGCGGTCGGGGATGGTGCCGCCGCTGGTGACGGCCAGCATGCGCGCGCCGGCGCGCGCTCGCAACGATCCGTCGACCCGGTCCCACACGATACGGGGACGAAGCTCGGCGAAGTCGTCCGACGGGTAGCGCCCGGCGAGCATGTCGAGAGTGGCTTCGAGCACGGCGCGGCTGCAGTCGGCGAAGGGATACGCGCCGGCAGTCACCTCGATCACCTCGTCGACGGTCACGTCTTCGACCGCGCACATGGCCACGACCTGCTGGGCCAGCACGTCGAGGGGATTGCGGGGCACCTTCGTCTCCTCGATCTGCGCCTCCTTCATGCGCATGGCGACGACGGCGGCCTCCACCAGATCGCCCCTGAACTTGGGGAAGATGCGCCCTTTAGAGGGCTGGCCCACCTGGTGCCCGGCGCGCCCGATGCGCTGGAGCCCGCTCGCCACCGACGACGGCGACTCCACCTGCACCACGAGGTCGATCGCCCCCATGTCGATGCCGAGCTCGAGGCTGCTGGTGGCGACCAAGGCCGGCAAGGTGCCGGCCTTCAACGCGTCTTCGATCATCAGCCGTTGCTCACGGGCGACCGACCCGTGGTGCGACCGCACCAGATCCTCACCCGCGAGTTCGTTGAGGCGCGCCGCCAGTCGCTCGGCCAGACGGCGCGAGTTGACGAAGATGAGCGTCGACCGGTGCGTGCGGATCAGGTCGAGCAGCACGGGATGGATCGCGGGCCAGATGGAATGGCGCGCCTCGGGGTCGCCCGCGGCCGGGCCCGACAAGATCTCGCCCTGGCCGTTGTCGATCGGGCGCCCCAACTCGCCCATGTCCTCCACCGGCACGATCACCTGCAACTCGAGCGGCTTGCGCACCCCGGCGTCGACGACGGTGACGGGGCGCGCCGTCCATTCATCCGTCGACGGGTCGCGCCGGCGCCCCCCGAGGAACCGGGCCACTTCCTCCAACGGTCGCTGGGTGGCCGAGAGGCCTATCCGCTGCGGCGGGCGCGCCGTCAAGCGTTCGAGCCGCTCCAGCGAGAGGGCGAGGTGGGCGCCGCGCTTGGTGGCGGCCATCGAGTGGATCTCGTCGACGATCACGTGCTCGACCCCCGCGAGCACGGAGCGGGCATTCGACGTGAGCATCAGGTAGAGCGATTCCGGGGTGGTGATGAGGATGTCGGGCGGGTGGCGCACGATGTCGCGCCGGTCGGCCTGGGGCGTGTCGCCGGTGCGGGTGGCCACTTTGACCGCGGGCGCGGGCAAACCCCGGCGCTCGGCCTCCAGGGTG
>JALZBN010000187.1 GCA_030947365.1 Actinomycetota bacterium | reverse complement strand
AATCATCCCCCGTCAGCTTGCCAGTTGTGAAGCGGTGGTGGCCGGCGCCAGTCGCCGACCGACCGCTTACTAGGGACGAATCTCTGCGTGTGCCGACACCCGACGGCGGCGGAGCTCAGCGACTGCCACCGCACCGAACAGCACGGTCACACCACCGGCGATGCCGACTGCCATCCACGGTGAGGATCCGGCGTGCTTGGCGGGGAGGCTGTTGAGGCCCTGCGCCTGGGCGCCGTCGGCCCGAAGACCGCTCCACGCCTGGCCGGTGGCCGGGTCGGTAGCCGTTGCAACCTGGGTGGCGACGGCGCTGGTGCCGGGGGCGCTGACCTCAAACGGCCGAGCCTGGGTGACCGCACCCTGGGTGAGGATCACGTAGTAGAAGCCGGGGGCGACCTGGGGAACCTGAACCGAAACGGCCAGGTTGCCGCTCGGGTCGGTGACCGCGGTGGCCAGGTGCTCGGCGTTGGCGCCCGGTGTCGCGGCCCACCCGACTTCGACGGGGGTCGACGGCTGCCACGAGCCACCCGTGACCTGGGCGGTGGCCAGCACCGGAGCCTTGTTGGGAACGACGTCGCCCTGAATCGGGCCGCTCGCCGATACACATGCCCAGGCGACAGAAGCAGCCACCATCAGCATTCCTGCGGCTCCGAAGAACCCGACTAGTCCCTTACGCACTCGCATGTCGCCCTCCTGATGATGGTGACCCGACGGTTCCGCCGGCATCTGTAGCGCATTGTGCTCCTTGTCGAGTAGTTTGTCAAGAGCACTGAAGACACATTTTCCGGGAGCTCGTTCTACGGCCGCTGCTACTGTCCTCAGCAGCGGTGACAATTATCTGGGGGTAGTGAACAGTGGGTAGGAACTAGTGGCAGCCACCCGCACGCCGAACCGCAAGCCCGGCCAGAAGTCCGGCCAGAAGTCCGGCTCGCGCCGATCGTCGAACCGCAAGCAGAAGAAGAGCCGCCTCGGCCTGTGGACGGCGCTCATCATGATCGCCCTGGTGGCCATCTTCGCCGGCGCCATCGAGCTGTCGCGTCCCCACGTGCGGGGCGACCGCATCGCTCTGTCGAGCTATCTCAACCTCATTGACAAGGGCCGCATCAACACGGCGCGCCTTTTGGACGCCGACTCCTACATCGAGGGCAAATACGTCCGTGACGACGGCACCGTCGCCGACTACAACGCGCCGATGCCCTCGGGCTTCCAGACCTCGGTGTTCGTCAACAACCTCTACCCGGCGGGCGTGCCCACCGTCGTCGACCAGCAGTCGGGAAAGAAGGCGGCCCAGTTCGCCCTCACCGTGCTGCCAGGGCTGATGCTCGTCTGCCTGTTCATCTACCTGATCCTGTCGTACCGCCGAAAGAGCGGACTGTTCGCGGTGCGCAGCGGGGCCAAGAAGGTGGAGGCCCAGCCCACCGACGTGCGGTTCTCCGACATCGCCGGGCAGGACGCGGCCGTGGCCGAGCTCGAGGAGATGCGCGAGTACCTGGCCGACCCCCAACGGGTGGCCGCGCTCGGCGCGTCGGTGCCGAAGGGCATCTTGATCTACGGGCCTCCGGGTTGCGGCAAGACCATGTTGGCCAAGGCCCTGGCCGCCGAGGCCCAGGCCAGCTTCTATTCGATCTCGGGCTCCGACTTCGTCGAGCTCTACGTGGGCGTCGGCGCGTCGCGGGTGCGACAGCTGTTCAAGGACGCCCGTGAGAACGCGCCGGCCATCGTGTTCATCGACGAGCTCGACTCCATCGGCTACGCCCGCGGCAGCCACGCCACCCACAGCGAGCACGACCAGGCCCTCAACCAGATCCTGGCCGAGATGGACGGCTTCACCAGCTCCGACGACATCTTGGTGGTCGCAGCCACCAACCGTCCCGACGTGTTGGACCAGGCCCTGCTGCGGCCCGGGCGCTTCGACCGCACCATCGGCCTCGGCAAGCCCAACGAAGAGGCGCGGCTGGCCATCATCAGCGTGCACGCCCGGGGCAAGACCCTCGGCCCCGACGTCGACCTGGGCAGCATCGCCCGGCGCTCCGTCGGTCTCACCGGCGCCGATCTGGCCAACGTGGTCAACGAGAGCGCGCTGCTGGCGGCGCGCGCCGGGCGCAACGAGATCGCCCAGGCCGACCTCGACGGCGCGCTCCAGCGCACGGTGCACGCGCCGGAGCGCCAGAAGCGGCTGTCGCTGCGCGACCGCAGCATCGGGCGCCGCTTCAGCGAGGAAGACGAAGACCGGGTCACGTTCGCCGACGTCGCCGGCCAGGCCGAGGCGGTGGCCGAGCTGGCCGAGATCAAGGAGTTCCTGCTCGAGCCCGAGCGCTACACCGCGGTCGGCGCGTCCATCCCGCGGGGCGTGCTTTTGTATGGCCCCCCCGGGTGTGGCAAGACGATGCTGGCCAAGGCGTTGGCGGCCGAGGCCCACGCCGCGTTCATCTCGGTGTCGGCCAGTGAGTTCGTGGAGGTTCTGGTGGGGCGCGGCGCGGCGCGCATGCGAGACCTGTTCGCCGAGGCCAAGGGCATGCCGCCGGCCATCATCTTCATCGACGAGCTCGATGCCATCGGCACGACGCGTGGTGTCGACCGCGCCACCGCCCACAGCAACGACGAGCAAGACCAGACCCTCAACCAGCTGCTCACCGAGATGGATGGCTTCTCGGCCAACGACGGCATCATCGTGCTCGGCGCGACCAACCGGCCCAACCTGCTCGACCCCGCGCTGCTGCGGCCCGGACGCTTCGACCGCGCCGTGGGCCTTTCCCTTCCCGACGAGGAAGGGCGCGCCACCATCCTCCAGGTGCACGCCAAGGGAAAGGTGCTCGAGCCCGACATCGACCTGGCCGACATCGCCCACCGGGCCATCGGCCTCACCGGCGCCGACCTGGCCAACCTCATGAACGAGGCCGCACTCTTGGCCGGGCGGGCCAACAAGTCGGCGCTGTCGAAGACCGAGCTCGACGAGGCGCTCAAGCGCATCCTCAAGGCCCCCGAGGGCCAGCGGCGCCTGTCGATGCGCGAGCGCAGCATCGGCAAGCGCTTCAGCGAGACCGACGAGGGCCGGGTCACGTTCGCGGATGTCGCCGGCCAGGACGAGGCCGTCAAAGAGCTCGAGGAGATCCGCGAGTTCCTGGTCGCGCCCGAGCGCTTCACCGCCGTCGGCGCGTCGATTCCTCGTGGCGTGCTGCTCTTCGGACCGCCCGGTTGTGGCAAGACGATGCTGGCCAAGGCACTGGCCACCGAGGCCAACGCCGCGTTCATCTCGGTGTCGGCCAGCGAGTTCGTGGAGGTCTTCGTGGGCCAGGGCGCGTCGCGCATGCGCGACCTGTTCGCCGAGGCCAAGGCCATGCCCCCCGCCATCATCTTCATCGACGAGCTCGATGCCGTCGGCGGCACGCGGGGTGGGGTGACCCGGGTGCAGAGCCATAGCGAGCGCGAGCAGACCCTCAACCAGCTCCTCACCGAGATGGACGGCTTCGCCACCTCCGAAGGCGTGCTCGTGCTGGCGGCCACCAACCGTCCCGACTCCCTCGACCCCGCCCTCATGCGTCCCGGCCGCTTCGACCGCAGCATCGGGCTGGCCATTCCCGACGAGGCCGGCCGCCTGGCCATCCTCCAGCTGCACGCCAAGGCGCGGGTGCTCGACAAAGACGCCGACCTGGCGCCGCTGGCCAGCCGGGGCATCGGCCTCACCGGCGCGGAC
>JALZBN010000027.1 GCA_030947365.1 Actinomycetota bacterium | reverse complement strand
CACCAGCACCGGTCAAACCGCCCGTCAACCACGCCTTCAACCCGGGTCCCGATCCGGAGATTCCTCGTGAGGCAACGAATCAGCCGTGGCGGAGGATTTGACGTGAGGCAACAGGCTCACCACGTGCCGCGCCGGGCGCCGCCCTTGTCGGCCACGTCGGCGCCGCCGCCAGCGCGCCGGCCACGGCACGAGCATGCCGATGGCAACGAGCACGGCCAGCGTGCTCACCACCTTGCCGAACCCGGCGATGGTGGGTGCCTCGTAGACAAGGCTTATCCGATGAACACCCGCCGGCACGGGGATGCCGACGAACGCTCCATCGGCTTTCAGGGCAGGTGCCGGCTTGCCGTCGACACGGGCTTGCCAACCCGGGAACCAGGCCTCACCGACGACCACAAGAGATGGATTGGAGCCGTCTGATTGGATATTCCAATGGCCCGGACCCGGGCGGGTCGCTCGTACCGTCGTTGCCGACGTGGTGGCGTGGGCCGCCCTTTCGTACGCGAGTCCGAACGAGGCCACCCGATCCTGGCGCAGCTCGCCGTTCACGACGAGATCACCGACGCCTCTCGTCGCGGTGGCTTCAGCCATTCGGGGTTCGGTCGCGGGAGTGCACTCGGTGCAGTTCAGCAAGAAGGCGTACTTCTTTCCTGGCGACGTGGCCCCGCGCTCGATCGGAAAGAACGCCATCTCGTTCTCGTCCAGACTCGTCGAGCGACTGCGAGCCACGATCCGCCCGAGCGACCGACCGTCGGGCCCGAGCTCGCGCAAGACCAGGTCGGTGGGCCCCGCAGCACGGTCGAACCACACGGAAACCCCCTGAAGGTCGCCGCGCTCGTCGGTAAATATCCCGCCCGTTCCCGAAGCCAATCCAACGGTGCCGATGTTGATGATCTCGCCGACCCAGCTGTGCATCGCACAGGCAGACGCAACCTCGTCACTGAGGAGCTCGTCGGCAGCCCGGTTCGTCGGCTGCTCGGCGCGGGGTGCCGAGCACGCGTTGGGCAAAGGCACCCGGGCTCGAACCATGTTGCCAAGGGCGGCAACAGCGCTGGCGCCGCCGGTCACGACCGAGATACCCCGTTGCGAGAGGTCGACGGCAAGATCGGGGGCCAGCAACTTGTCGTCCGCAACGACGGCATTGTCGTAAGTACGCACGATCGGAAGCACCTTCGGGTTGCGTTGCAGAGAGACCTGATCGATCTTCGTCGGAGCATTGAGCCCCGTTCCCTTGACGGGATCGGCAGCGGGGTCGAGCACGTAGTAACCCGTGGAAGAAAGACCGAACGCGCTATCACGGAATCCTGGCGGGCTGGCGAACAGCGACTCGAACGAGAGGTGCCAGATCTCGGGGCTGGCTACCGGGTGGGGCCACCCCGTTGACTGGTCGCGTCCAGTTTGGAGCAGGGCTTCGACGACACGAGGGTCGATGGTGCCGCCGACTCGGGACTGGTCGCCGCTCGCGGCAAGCACGGCTGACGCCTGCTCGTAACCCGCAGTCGGATCGGGTGGGTGGGTCTCGTAGAAATGGCGGTAAGGGGCGACGTCGATCACAAAGGCGAGACTCATTGCCACGGCGATTGCGGGCGGGAGGATCCGAGAGAGCGATGGTCGGTACTCGGCCACCCAGGCTTTGACGAGTGTGAGCGGGTAAGCGGCACCGAGCGCGAGACCTAGCACTGCAATTGGGTAGAGGCGCGGGAACCGGGCGTTGACGAGTAGCGGCACGTAGTCCTGCAGGCCGAGAAAGGGCGCCACGTAAGGGACGCCGACCAACAATGCAGCAGCACCAAGGCCGGCCACCATCCCGATATGTCCGAGCTGGAGGTGGCGTATGAAGCCGCCGATGAGCAAGCCGCAGACGGCGCCGAGAATGATGAAGGGTATGGCGTTGCCATTGGCGAGCGAGCTTGCGGCAAAGGCGACGCCGCCGCTCGACGTCCACAATGCAATCGCGGACGCCAAGAGAATCGCGGAGAGCGTGCCGCAGTCACGCCGGCGCGCCACGGCCACGATCGTGATGACCGTCAGCGCGAGGCAGACCCAGCCGAGGTAGAACGCGCCCGAGTGGAACACGTCGGCGGTGCTGAAGGTGACGACTCTGTCGACGCCGGTCGCCCTGTGCAGGAAGAACTCGGGGTCTCGGCCGAGCCTTCCGCCGATGTCACTTGTCAGTGTGTAGCGGGCAAGTCGCGGCGGGGTGAGGATAAACGCGCCCTTGAGCCGGGAGAGCGGGAGTAGCCAGTACGCGACCATGCCGACGGCCAGAGCGCCGACTGCCGTGGCCCTGCCGAGGAGCGCTCGCACGGCAGGGCTGCCACCGTCGCGCCGCGCCGCCACGAGCTCCATGACGCCAAGACAGCCGGCTAGGAGCAGCAGCCCGTAGACGTGCTCCGCCTGTTCGAGGATGCAGAAACCGGCCAGCAGTCCCGACAACGCGATCCAGCGCCGGCCCCGGCCCCGCAGCGCCTCGCGCAGGGTGAGCACCAGCCATGGTGTCGCGGCCATTACCGCGACGCTGGGCTGATGGCCGAAGAGCGCGAGGTGTGACACCACGATCGGGTGCAGCCCGTAGACGAGTCCGGCGAACAGCGCGGCAGTCCAGTTTTTCCATAGCGCCTGCGCCAGTGTCAACGCCCCCCAGGCGCCGATGATCTGAGCGGCAATTCCGGCCACCCTCACCGCCCCCTCGGGCCCCACGAGGGCAGCGAGGGGAAGGATGTTAAGCACAGGAAAAGTGGGCGCGAGTCCCCATGCGGGTGTGCCGGCCCACATCTCGCCGACCCAGTAGGGAACCCGTCCGTTTGCCCACCAGTGGTCGAGCGCGAGCCGTACCCAGAGTGTCTGGCCTTGGCCGTCGAGCACCATCTGGCCACTCGTCCAGGCCTTGGAGAAGGCGAGGACTACGGCAGCGAGAATCGCGAACCCGACAGGCCTGGAAGTAACCGAGGTGGTGGTTCTAGACGCCGTCAGGGCCTCAGCTCGTCGTTCGACTGGCCGAGCTCCGGCTCAGGACTAGTGCCCGGCGCGCGCGCTTCGGCCACCGCGGCCCACAGGTCGGTTGCAGTCGCGGGCCCGACGAAGGAGGCCCGCACCACTCCCTCGTCGTCGGCCACCACGATGATCGGGACGGCCTCAACCTGGTAGCGCCCGTGGAGATCGCCCGAAGCTGTCACCTCGATCTCCTCGACGGCCACATCGTCACTCGACAGCACCTGCGCCTTGGCGAGCACCCCGGCACATGAGTCGCAGGTGGCCGAGGTGAACACGGCAATGAGCCAGGGGCAATCGGGGCGGGTGAAGTCGTGACGGTCGAGTTGGCTGGGCGTGGCCCACCGGGGCTGGGTGGGCGGCTCGGGTCGCCTCCGTTCGAGCACAACCGCGACAACGGCAACGAGGGCAACGATCGCGACCGCGAGAACAAACCGCTCCACTGGCTGCCCGCCTCAGCCCCCGAGGGGGATGCCCGTTGTCATCGAAGTGCCCAAGCCCTTCGTGCGGAACAGGTCGCGTTCGACGACTATCGGTTCTGAGGAGTCGATGATGAGCGGCGTCGTCGGCAGCTTGATCGTGTCGGTGAGGTGCACGGCGCGCCGCTGCCCGGCGGCCACGTCGAGGTGCTGCAGAGTTGGGTCGGAGATCCGCGTTCCGTTCGCCAGAACGGTGATGGAAGCGCTCGCGCTCCGGGCGCCGGGGTTCTGCAGGACGATCCATTCGTCGGTCTGGTCGTCGGATTCGCCTGCGGCGAACGCCGATCGGTTCACGGCCACGAGCGCGCCGGGCATGATGGCGAGGCCCGTGCGGTGACTGGCAGGGACGGCGTCGATCGTGCGCTCGACGACGATGCCGACGCCGTTGACGGACTTGGCCGTCACCGAGTGGGAGACGTCTTTGGGAATGCGGGCTTCGTCGTTGGCGGTGACCGTGACGCGCGATTCAGCGGGAACGGCGACAACGATCGGCTCGGCCTGCCCTTGTTCGAGAGAGAGACGGAGCTCGGCGGCCGCCTCCTGCCTCGACGGGTTGTAGAGCTGGAAGCGCTCGGTGAGGCCGTCTGTGACTTTCCCCTCCGGGAAGTACCAGGTGTCGGCCACGACGGGGGAGCCCAGGGCGATCGATACACCCTTGCGACCGGCCGACCCATCGAACGTCTGTAAGCGCGCCGCCACGATGCGGCCGCGCTGGGCGGTGATCGACGTGGCGACGACCCCGAGACGGGGAACGTTGTCACCGACGGGGATCGCGGCCATGCCCTGCCCGGGAATCGAGAGGCCGGTCAGGGCTTGGGGCGTCTTCTGGCCGTCGTCGGTGTTGAAGACGACGTTGACGACGGCGTCGTCGGGGAAGGGGTTGAACAGCAGAAGCGTCTCGGTGGCGTCCTTTGTCGTGGTGCCCTCCGCGAAGTACCACTGGCTCGATCCCCTGGACGCGCAGGGGGTGACGCTGTCGCCCAAGGGTCCGGTGGTCGCCAGCTCCACCGTCACGTCGCCGCCGTCGAGCTCGACGATCGCCGACGCGAACGGCGCGGCCACGACGTCGGCGAGGTGCAGGGCGGCGTGGTTGGCGGGTGCAACCTGAAACGGCGCGGCCTTGGATGCGCCGGCGAGGGGAATGACGGTTATGGAGCCTGCGAGCGGCTTGGGCCCGGCGTTGGCGACGACGACGGTACCGTCGGCCAGACTGCCGGGAGTCGCCGTCGAGCCGGTGCAGTACCAGGCCGACGACCCCGCGGACGCGTTGGCCGCCGCGGGCACCTGGAGCCGGAGCGTGTCGGCGTCGGCGGGTGGCGACGAGCTGGATTGGCGGTCGAGCACCGCGGCGCCGATGAGGATGAGCGCGAGGACGACGAGTACCGGGACACGGCGCGGCGTCATGTGACGGCCTCGACACGCGCCGGCTCCGGAGGCAGCTCCGGGCCCGAGAGGTATTGGCGCGGCGGCGCGACCTGCCGGCGGCGCAATCGCACCACCATGCGGATGGCGATGACCCACAAGGCGAGCTCGACCAGGAGGGCGCCATAGCGCAGGATCGGGGTGTGGAAGGTGAGGACCGCATGGCCCGGTTGGCTCACCGCGTAGGAGTTGGCGACGCCGAACGCCGACTGCCGGGGCGCGCCGTGCCCACCGGTCGTCAGCCCCCACTGCCCGGAAGGCGACTCCGAGACGAGAACCTGACCGGTGGCGTCGAGGCGGCCCTCGTACTGCACCGGTCCGTTCCCGGGCAGTACCGGCGCGCCGCCGCTGAGGTCGGCGCCCTGGGCGAGATCATGAGGCAGCACGGCCACGTCGGCGGCCGCGCCGGGCGGCAACAGCTCACGCCCTGGCCCCCATGCGGTGTTCTCGTAGACCACGCTCGCCGGGTCGGAAGGGAGCAGTCGGAGGTCGAGCTGCGACGCCAACGCCCGCGAAAGGGCCGGGGGAGCCGACAGCGCAGCAACCGCGCTCGCTGATTCGCCGGTGCCCCGCGCCGACGGAACAATCACGTAGCGGACCGCCATCGGTGCCAGCAGGCGGCCGAGCCGGGAGGTGTCGCCCCGCGACGCCTGGGTCAGGGCGCCCTTTATCTGCAGGGTTGCATCCGACGCGGGGCCGGGAAGATTGTCGGTGGCGACCGGCGGACCGTTGCGTGACGTCGCGTAGGCATTGCCGTCGCTTAGCCGCCATCCCGCGAGTGGCAGGGCGTCGGGATCACCGACCCAGAGCACCCGGAACGCTCCTTGGGCCCGGTTGGCTGACATCCACGACACCGATCGCGACAGGTCGCGCGGCGTGAGGTCCCACCGTCCATTGCCGGCCGCCCCGAGGATCGGAAGGGTGGCCAGGATCAGGGCGAAGCCGGCGGCGAGAAAAGCGACCTGGCGCCACCCGAACCGGTAGGCGCGGATGTCGAGCTCGTAGGCGGTCGCGCCAAGCGCGGCCGCGGCGGCGAGGGCGATGGCCGCCGGGGCCAGGAGGACCTCTGGGGACTGGAGGCGCAACGGGATCCAGTCGCGCCCGCCGGCCCAGGCGACGAGGATGCACAGCAGGGCCACGCTCCAGAGCCGGACCGCCCACGCGAACCGCCAACCCTGGCCCACAACAAGGGGAAGAACCGCGGCAAGAAGTACGGCCCAGCCGAGCGGCGCGGCACCAAGGGGGCCCACTTGGAACCGCATGAGGGCGCCGAGGCCCAGGGCCCGAGCCGGAGAACGAGCGATGCCGACCACCGTCGTCCAGTCCTGCCCCAGCAGGAGGTCGAGCGACCAGGGGAGCAGCAGAAGCAGGCTCACGCCGAGGGCGAGCGCGGTGGCGACGAACCCGCGACTGGCGGCGCCGGTGCCCCCGACGACGAGGGAACCGATGACGAGGCCGGCCGCCGTCAACAGGAGTGCGACGCCGATGGAGGGAACGAACGCGATGACCGGGGCCAGCGCGAGGCCGAATCCGATGAGCTCGAGGCGGGCCCGAGACGGGTCGGGGCGGCGCTCGGCCTCCTTCTCGCTGACGAAGGGGAGCAGGCGGCAGAGGCGTCCGAGCCGGGCGAGCAGCCACGGGGCGGCGGCGTAGGCGACCAAGCCGCCCCAGCGTCCGTGGGCCAAAGCGTTGTACGGAAGGGGTATGGCGAGATACGCGACGGTGAGGACGAGGCGACCGAGGGTGGACCCGAGCCGGCGCGCCAAACGCCAGGCTCCGAGTGCACCGACGGGGATGGCGCCGAGCACCAGGATCTTCTGGAGAAGCGCCACATGTCCGAGCAGGGCGATGCCTCCGAGACCGAGGAAGCCGAATGCCGGCGGCACCGACGACACCGATCCCATTCCCGTGGTCCGCCAGCCGTGAAAAAACTGGCTCAGGAGGTTGCCCACGCCGGGTATCGGCGCGAACTCGCCGACCGCTGGCAGCGGGCTACCGATCAGATGACGGCTGCCGACGAGAAGGGCCAGGGCCAGTACGCCGAGGACGACGGCAGCCACGCGCGCCGGCCCTCGTTCGACGGCACCAGCGAGTTGGTGGCCGGCGTCGAGGAAGGCTCGAGCTCGGTCTTCGGGATGGATCCGATGCCGAACGAACGAGGTGGCGCGCACGCTTCCGCGCACCTGCAACCGCCGTACCTCACTGTCGGGAACGGCGCGCGTCTTGCCTACTTGGCGGCGCAGCGAACGGACTTCTCCGAGATGCCGGAAGTTCCACCACCACGCCCCGAGGAGCGCCGAGGCCTCACCCCGGTGCCGGGTGAAGACGGCAACGACGGCCTCCACAACGGCGACGACGGCGGCTTGGGGTATGACCCGTACCAAGTGCCAAAACGAGTAGCTCTTGAGCATTGCCCGCAGCCGGTTGCGGGCCTCCATCCGAAGGGTCTCGGCCGGCGCGGGAGGTGCCTCGACGCCACCTTCCAAGTGGCGTACCCGCGCCGCCGGCGCAACCATGACCCGGGCTCCAGCCACCTGAGCCCGCCAGCAGAGGTCGATGTCCGCGCCGTGGTCGCCCATCGCAGGGTCGAAACCGCCGAGGGCAACGAAGAGGTCGCTGCGCACGAGCATGCACGCCCATGAGACGGCGAAGACATCTTTGACGGAGTCGTGCTGTTCCTGGTCGAGCTCGTCACGGTCGGCCAGAGGTTCGGCAGCCCCGGTCTTGTCGACTGCCAATCCAACGTCGAGAAGAAGGCTCGGATCGGCCCAGCGCACGATCTTCGGGCCTACGATGCCGGCGTTTGATCGCAGTGCTTCCTCCACCAAGAGGCGCACGGCGTCGGGGTCGGGGGCGACGTCGTCGTGGCAGAAGAGCAGGAACGACGAGCCCTGCACCGTGTGCAGCGCGTCGTTGGCGATCGTGGCGAAGGTCGCCTTGGCCGACACCCGCCTCAAGTACGCGTCGGGAAGCACGGAGGCCACCCGCTGGGCGCACTCCTCTTGGCCCGGATAGGTGCCAGAACGAGACTCGGGTCCCGACGCGTCGATGACGAGCACCGGCTGGTTCGGGTAGTCCTGAGCGCCCAGGGCGGCGAGGGCTTCCTCGAACCACGGTCCCTGCTGGGCGGCCACGACAACCGCGACCACGGGCGGTGCGGAAGGCTGGACATCCATTCTACTAGGGCAAACTAGTGCGGTACGGGTCGCGAGTCTGGCCAAGCAATCGCTCGATGGGTGCTCACCCGCCGCTCAGGAACCGTATCGTTGGGGTGCATGGACGAACGAGTGGGAACCACGATCACCGATTGGGCTCGGGTCGCCGCCGGCTTCGTCGTGCTCGGCGCGCAGCAGGCCCAGGTGCGCCGGCGCGAGTTGCAGAAGGAACTCGAGCCTCATCTCCGCGAAGCGGCGTTCTTGGTCGGCCAGGCGGCCGGCGCGGTAGAGGAGCGAATGCGTCGGTTGGCCAACGATCAGCGCGCCGAGACTCACATCACCGATCGGTAGATGACGGTGTGGGCCGCGGCAGATGCCTCCCACGTGTAGCGGGAAGCAATTTCTAAGCCCGAGAGGCGGCGCCGGTCGACGTCGGCACCGCCGCCAATAACGGCTTCGATCGCATCGGTGAGGGCTCCGATGTCGCCGGGCTCGACGAGAAGGGCGGCCGGTCCCACGATCTCCTCCATCGCCGACCCTGAAGTCGTGACGAGGGGCACGCCGCAAGCGAGGGCCTCCAACGCGGGCAGCCCAAACCCTTCTTCGAGAGAGGGATAGGCGACCGCGGCCGCGCCCTTGAGCAAAGCCGCCTTTTCATCCTCGCTGACGTAGCCGAGTCGTTGGATCCGGTTGTTGTGGACGGCGCTGGCGATGGCTTCGTCGACGGCCGCTGTGCCCCATCCCGGAGCGCCGGCGAGCACCAAGGTGACGTCGGGGTGCGTGGCCGCGAGGCGGTCGAACGCCCGCACGAGGGAAGGGACGTCTTTTCGAGGCTCGATAGTGCCCACGAACAGTAGGTAGGGGCCTTCGACCGCGAGGCCGCGCCGGGTGGCCCGGTCGGCCTCGCCGGCTTCAAAGTCCGCGGGATCGCACGGGTACAAGCGCTCGGCGTCGACACCGTGGGGGATGACGTGTATCGGCGCCTTCGGCGACAGCACCGCTTCGAGGCGCGTCGCGGTCGCTGCGCTGACGGCAATGAGGGCATCGGCGCGAGTGGCGGCGACGCGCAAGGCTCGGCGGAAGAAGGCGACCTTGACCGGCTCGTGCCAACTCGGGTTCTCCAGGAATGTCAGGTCGTGCACGGTGACAACGCAGGGAACCTGGGCCCGTTCGGGCATTGTGTAATGAGGACTGTGATGTACGTCGACGGGAAGGCGATTCAGCAGACGGGGAAGCCGGGCTTGCTCCCAGGCCAAACGCAAAGGCCGGCGCGCCGGCGCGGCGCCGAGCACCGGCCGACCTGAGCCGCCGGCGCGCCAGCGGACCTCGTCGCCCTGCCGGCAGATCACGGTGAGCTCGGTGTCGGCGCGCCGGCGCAGTGCCGCCACCAGGTCGATGACGTAGCGGCCGGCGCCAGCGGGGTTGGCGGGAACCGCGCTGGCGTCGATGGAGACCCGGATAGTGCCCGGCGCGGTCACGGGCGGGCGCGCCGGCCCTCGTGCATCTGCTGCCACAGCTCGACGTGGCGTTCGGCGGCGCGCCGCCAGGTGAGGGCGTCGGCGCGTTGGCGTCCGACCTCGACGAGGTGGGCTCGAAGGCTGTCGTCGG
>JALZBN010000186.1 GCA_030947365.1 Actinomycetota bacterium | reverse complement strand
GGTCTCCTCCTCGATAGTGGCGTGAAACTCAGCCGTTTCTTCCGTCGACCACGCGACGTCACCCTGGCGCAGGCTCGTGACCGACGCCTTGATTGAGGCGAGCGGCGTCCGCAAGTCATGAGAGACGGCTTGGAGCAGCGCCGTCCGAAGGTCGTTGGCCTCGGCCAGAGCCGTGGCGCGCGCCGCCTGGGTACTCAGCCTGCGGCGCTCGACGGCAGCTCCGAGTTGAGCGGCAAAGGCGTGCAGGACCTGGAGGTCTTCGGTGGCCAGGGTGCGGCCGGCGAGGACCAGGACCATGCCGTGACCCAAGTTCTCCATCGCATCGGCGTCGTCAGGGCTGGCCGGGACAGGCGAACCCGACTCCGCTTCGACTCGCCACTCGTCGCCCGAGTAGTTTCGAACCAGGACGGCCGCCGCGTCGAGCGCGAATGTGGTGCGCAGGTGCCGGACCAACGTGGCCAGCGGGTCATCCTCGGCCATCGTTCCGGCGAGGCGCGCGAGGGTCTCAGCCTCAGCTTGCGCCCGCGCCGCTTCGGCCGCGCGCCGGGTCGCGGCGTCAACCAGACCACTCACCACCGCGCCAACGACGAGGAACACCACAAGGGCGAGAAGGTTCTGGCTCTCGGCGATCGTCCATCGGTGAATGGGAGGCGTGAAAAACCAGTTCGCGAGCAGGAACCCGCTCACCGCTGCCGCCAGCGCCGGTGGGGCGCCCCCTACCGCAGCCGTAGTGACCACCAAGAGGAGATACAAGAGCAGCGCCCCCGGCAGGCCGACATGAGACCGGAGGTTCGAGAGGACCAGCGTCAGCAGCGGAAGCCCCCCGACTACGAGGCCCCATCCCCACAGCTGGCGTCGGGGGGGCAGGGCCGCGAGGCGTCGTCGGGGACGAAAGGGTAGGGCGGTTTCCTCCGCGCTGGCCTCGTTGGAGATCACGTGCACGTCGATCGCCCCCGATAGCCGCAGCAGTCGGTTTACGACCGAGCCACGAACCAACTCGTTCCACCGGCTACGACGACTGGCACCAAGCACGAGTTGGGTCGCGTTAGCTGCTTCCGCCGATTCGACAAGCGCTCGTGCGACGTCAGTGCCAACCACCTCGTGGTACTCCCCACCCAGCTCCGTCAGAAGACGGCGATGCCGATCAAGCAGCCCGGAGTCCTGTACCGACAGGCCCTCGTCGCTACGAACGTGTACTCCGACAAGGTCGCCGTGGGCCCGCTGGGCGATACGCGCGGCGCGCCGGATTAGTTGCTCTCCGCCCGGCGCTCCGGTCAGTGCGACGGCGACCCGTTCCCTCGTTTCCCAGGGCTGGTGGATGCCGTGCTTGGCGCGGTAGTCCTCGAGCGAGTCGTCGACCTTGTCGGCGACCCACAAGAGGGCCAGCTCGCGGAGCGCGGCCAGATTGCCAACGCGGAAGTAGTTCGCCAGCGCGGCGTCGATCCTGTCGGGCCCGTAGATGTTGCCGTGGGCCATGCGGCGCCGCAGCGCCTCCGACGTCATGTCCACCAACTCGACTTGTTCGGCCGCACGGACGACCTCGTCAGGAACGGTCTCCCGCTGCGCGACGCCGGTGATTCGCTCGACGACGTCGTTGAGCGACTCCAGGTGTTGGACGTTCACTGTGGAGACCACGTCGATGCCTGCGGCAAGCAGGTCTTCGACGTCCTGCCACCGCTTCTCGTGACCTGAGCCCGGGATGTTCGAATGGGCCAGCTCGTCAACAAGGGCAACGTCCGGGTGCCGGGCGAGCACCGCGTCGAGGTCCATCTCCTCGAACGTTGACCCTCGGTACTCAACGCGCCGGCGCGTAATGACCTCGAGCTCGCGGAGTTGGGCGATCGTGTTGGGCCGCCCGTGTGGCTCCATGAAGGCGACAACCACGTCAGTGCCGCGTTCTACCCGCCGCCAACCCTCGTTGAGCATGGCGAACGTCTTGCCGACGCCCGGCGCGGCCCCAAGGTAGATCCGGAGCTTGCCGCGGCTCACGACGTGCTCCGCTCAGCCCCGCCGGTCGAGGTCGAGGTTTAGCTCCAACACGTTCACTACTCTCTCACCAAGGATGCCGAACTGCCGTCCCGACGTGTGATCATCGACCGCGCGAAGCACGGTGTCGAGCGGGAGTCCGCGGGCCGCGGCGACGCGTCCGACCTGAAGACGCGCGTTGGCGACGGAGATGTCGGGGTCGAGCCCCGAGCCTGAAGCGGTCACTGCGTCAACTGGTACCGGCTTATCGGTCGGGACACCGTTGGCCTTTCGGTAGTCGTCGGCTCGCTTCTGCACCGAGTCGAGGAGCGTCGGGTTACTCGGGCCCAGGTTCGATGCCGAGGAGGCCAAGCCGTCGTAGCCGTCTTTCCCCGCAGCAGACGGCCGAGGCTGGAAGTAGCGGTCGGACGTGAAGTTCTGACCGATCAGCGAGGAGCCCACCACCTTCCCTTTGCTCTGAACTAGCGAGCCATTAGCGGTGTCGGAGAACACGAGTTGGCTCACGGCCGTGACGGCAAGTGGATAGGCCACACCGAACAGGACGGTGAGCACGAGGGTCACCTTGAAGGCGGCGAGAAGCTGGCGGCGCATGTCAGTTCACTCCCAGTCCGGCTACGACGAGGTCGATAATCTTGATTCCGACGAACGGGGCTATCACGCCACCGACGCCGTAGATAAGAAGGTTGCGGCGCAGCACCGCAGCCGCGCTCAGGGCCCGGAACTTGACGCCTCGTAGGGCTAACGGGATGAGCGCGACGATGATCAGCGCGTTGAAGATGACGGCCGACAGGATGGCGGAGTGCGGGTTCTGGAGTCCCATGATGTTGAGGGCACTGAGTTGGGGGAACACACCTTGGAACATGGCCGGGATGATGGCGAAGTACTTGGCCACGTCGTTGGCGATCGAGAACGTCGTCAGCGACCCGCGGGTAATGAGCAATTGCTTGCCGATCTCGACGATCTCGATGAGCTTGGTCGGGTTGGAGTCGAGGTCGACCATGTTCCCCGCCTCTTTGGCGGCCTGGGTGCCGGTGTTCATGGCCACGCCGACATCGGCCTGCGCCAGCGCGGGAGCGTCGTTGGTGCCGTCGCCGGTCATGGCGACCAGGAAGCCCCCGGCCTGCTCCTTCTTGATCAACGCCATCTTGTCCTCGGGGGTGGCCTCGGCCAAGAAGTCGTCGACACCCGCTTCGGTGGCGATCGCGGCCGCTGTCAGCGGGTTGTCACCGGTGATCATCACCGTGCGGATCCCCATGGACCGCAGCTCGTCGAAGCGCTCTGAGATCCCATGCTTGACCACGTCCTTGAGGTGGAGCACGCCGAGGAGGCGGGTGCCGTCGGCGACCGCGAGTGGCGTGCCCCCTGAACCGGAGATCCCTTCGACGATGGGCCCGACTTCGGCCGGAACGATCCCGCCCTGCTCCTCGACCCAGCGACGCACCGAGTCGGTGGCTCCCTTGCGGATACACCGACCGTCGATGTCGACGCCCGACATCCGGGTCTGAGCGGTGAACGGCACGAGCTGCGCGCCGGCCAGCTCCCGCTCCCGCAACCCGTAGCGCTCCTTGGCCAGCACGACTATCGAGCGGCCTTCGGGGGTTTCATCGGCCAAGCTCGAGAGCTGGGCCGCGTCCGCGAGCTCGGCCTCGGTCACGCCTGGCAATGGCAGGAACTCCGACGCTTGGCGGTTGCCGAGAGTGATCGTGCCCGTCTTGTCGAGCAGCAGGGTCGAGCAGTCACCGGCGGCCTCGACGGCGCGC
>JALZBN010000185.1 GCA_030947365.1 Actinomycetota bacterium | reverse complement strand
TTGGCGTCCCTGGGGTAGCCCCGTTCAGGTAGCTCGTTCGAGTAGTTGAGTTGTCACACCCGCCCCGTAGAATGCTTTCGCCGCTTCCCCCGTGTGCACGAGGTCGAGCCGCCATGGCCGGCCGGTAACGAATAGGGGAAGACAGATGGCACGTCTGGCAACGAAGCTGGTCGCCACCAACGTGGTGGCACTCGTGGGACGGCTGGCGCGGCCGCCCGAAGCTAAGGAACTGCCATCGGGCGATCGTCTGGTGGCGTACGAGGTCACCGTGGCGCGAGAAGGGGAGAGGGCCGAAGGTGTACCGGTTGTGTGGTTCGGCGCGCCGCCGAGTGCTGTCGATCTCGACGTCGACGAAGCCGTAGTGGTGGTTGGCCGTGTCCGGCGGCGCTTCTACCGGGCCGGGGGCGTCACGCAGAGCCGCACCGAGGTTGTCGCCGACAACGTCGTAGCCGCCCGGCAGGCGAAGCGGGCGACCGCCGCTCTCGGGTCGGCGTGTGCCCGGCTGCAGGCGGCCGTCCCCTGAAGGCGCCGGCGATGCCGGACGAGGGTCAGGTGTCGAGGCGGCGGAACACGAGACCGGTCAACGGCTTGGGCCAGAAGAACGTCGTCTTCTCTGGCATCCGTCGCCCGGCGCGTGCCGTCGCCGCGATCTGCGCCACTGTCGGCGGGCGCAAGAGCAGGCCGACCTGGCCCTCACCCTTGGTGATGGCCGCGACGACATCGTCAGGAGAATGCATATAGGTCACAGAATGGGCAGGCCAACCGTCGAGTACCGCGCCGAGGCGCGCCGCGTCGGGGTCGTCACCTTGTGAGTCGTCGTCGGAGTGGAGCACCCATGTGCCCTCGCTAGTCACGAGGGCGGGTAGCCCCGCGCCGGCGATCGACGCCACACTGAGGTTGTCAGACTGAGCCGAGAACCCGTCGAGCGCGCCGAGGGGGTCGAAGTCGTCGGGCAGCCCATCTACAACCCGGTGGATCGCGCCGACACTGATCTCCTCCGGGGTGAGTTCCACGATGTAGGCGAGTACGAAGTCGTGGTCAGCTGGCTCGGGGCCGACCTCGGCGCGCCGCTCGTCACGGTAGGCAAGCGCGGTTGCATATCGGTGGTGCCCGTCGGCGATCACGACCGGCGCGGCCCCGACGGTGGCCTTGATGGCGTCGACCAGGCCCGGTTCGGTCACACGCCACAGGCGATGGTGCACCCCTTGATCATCCGTGCAGCGAGCGATTGGCGGGCCAGCGACGTCACAAAGCGCCGAGAGACCCCGGCTCAGCGACAGGCCCCAGATCGGCGAGAGGTTGGTCTGCGTGGCGCGCAACAGGTTCAGTCGATCGTGTTTCGGTTTCGCCATGGTGCGCTCGTGTGGCAGGACGCCGCCCTCGTCGCCGTCACCGTCGAGACCGAGGATCCCGAGGACTCCCGTCGTCTGGCGCGGCCGTCCGGCCTCATCGCGGTAACCCATGCGGTAGACGTAGAAGCCCGGCGCCGGATCCTTTGCGAGCACACCCTCCGATAGCCAGGAGTCGATCCGGCGGCGGGCGAGTGCATAGCGCTGTTCTCCCGCCTCGTCGCGCGCCAGCTCCACACGAACCGCGTTGTACGCGCTGCGGGCCTCGAGGGTGGCCTGCTCCTCGGGGCCGATCACGTCGTACGGCGGCGCGACAACGTCGGCGAGATCGACCTTGGAAGGGTCGTAACGGATTCCGGCAAATGGTTCCAGGCGGGGCACGGCTCATGCGTACCAGAGTGCGGGCGTAGGCTGGTGACAAGACGCCAAAGAGTCGCGAAGGAGTGATCGTCGGTGGGCAAGAGCGAGCTATTGAAGCGGTCGCTCGAAAAGGGCACCTCTTTCTTGGACATGACCCGCGAGCGGGCTGAAGGGCTTGTGAAGGAGCTCGTCGACGCCGGGGTGGTGCGCAAGGGCCAGGCGGAGAAGGCGATCGAGGTCGTGGTGGAGCGCAGCCGGAAGCGGAGCGAGGGGCTCGGGAACTTGATCCGGCGCGAGGTCGCCGACCAGCTCTCGGCGTTCGGGGTCGCCACCAAGGACGACATTGCTCGCCTCGAGAGCAAGCTCGGGGGCGCCAGCGCGGACCCGAGCGGCACCGATCCAGGAGTGAAGCCGCCGTCTCCGGCGAAGGCACCGCCGCGGGGCAAGCCGGCACCGATAACAAAGTCGGCCAACACCGCCGCGGCACCGAAGAGGTCTGACCAGCCGATGACGCCCCCGGCGATGAAACCCGCCCGCGGAAGGCGCTCCACCGGGGGTCCAAAGTCTCCAGAGGCGCGCTGAGCTCGCTCCGACGCCGTCTCGATGTGGAGCTCGTCCGCCGAGGCCTGACCGCGAGCCGTGAAGTGGCCCGCCAAGAGATCGACAGTGGCAACGTCGTCGTTGGCGGCGCGCCGGCCCTGAAGGCGTCGCGCCTCGTTGCCCCCGACGAAGCACTGGCCCTCCAGCGCGACACGCGCCGCTTCGTCAGCCGCGGCGGCGAGAAACTCGACCACGCCCTCAACCAGTTCGAGGTGCCGGTCTCTGGCCGGCTGGCGATCGACGCCGGCGCGTCGACGGGTGGGTTCACCGACTGCCTCGTGCGGCGCGGGGCTTCGGAGGTGGTCGCCGTCGACGTCGGGCGCGGGCAGCTCCACGAACGGCTGCGTACCGACCCCCGGGTTCGCGTCGTCGACCGCACCAACGTCCGGTACCTCACCCTCACCGACCTCCCGGTCGGGCGACCCGCAGATCTGGTCGTTGCCGATTTGTCGTTCATCTCCTTGCCAGTCGTCGCGCCGGCGCTCCTCGGCCTGGCCGCCCCCGACGCCGATCTGGTCTTGCTGGTCAAGCCGCAGTTCGAGGCTGGGCGCGCCGCGGTCTCGAGGGGCCGCGGCGTCATCTCCGACCCGGCCGTCTGGCGAAGCAGCATTCTCAATGTTCGCGACGCGTACGCCGCCGCCGGTGCCGTCATGATGTCGGTCGTGGCGTCACCGCTTCTCGGTGCCGAAGGCAACGCCGAGTTCTTGGTGCACCTCCGGCCCGACGGCTCCAACGCCGCAACCACGCACGACGTTGAGGCCGATCTCCATGCGGCGATACGCGCCGCGGTTGAGAGAGGATGAGGGGTGCCTTCGGTAGCCCTCATCGTCAACCGAAGCCGGCCACGCGCCGCAACTCTCGCCCGGGAGGCAGCCAGTTGGTTCGCCGAGCGTGACTACGACGTGCGCGTTCCCCAACACGATGCCGACGCCGTCGGGTTGTCGCACTACGCGTGCGGTGACGAGAAGCTCGCGCCGGGGCTCAACCTCGCTGTCAGCCTCGGTGGCGACGGCACTGTGCTGCGATCGGTGCATCTCGTTGCCCGCCACTCGGTGCCGGTGCTCGGCGTCAACCTGGGGCACCTGGGTTACCTGGCCGACGTCGAGCCCGACGGTCTGACTGATGCACTCGCCCGATTCCATGCCGGCGCGTACACCGTGGAAGACCGGATGATGTTGGCCGTCACCATCGAACGCCCCGCGAGCGGCAGCCTGCTCACCGAAACTCACCTCGCCCTCAACGAGGCGGTAGTCGAAAAGCCGACCGCGGGCCAGGTCGCCCACGTCGGGGTCACCGTGGATGGTCGGTCACTGAACAACTATCGGGCCGACGGCGTGATCGTGGCCACGCCCACTGGGTCGACGGCATACGCCTTCTCGGCGCGTGGCCCGATCATCTGGCCACTCCACCGCTCGCTCCTGCTCACACCCGTGTCACCCCAC
>JALZBN010000184.1 GCA_030947365.1 Actinomycetota bacterium | reverse complement strand
TCGTTGTGGGCCTCGTCGAGGAGACGGCGAACCTCGGCATCGATGCGCGCCGCCACCTCGTCGGAGTAGTTCGCCTGGTGGTTGAGGTCGCGGCCCAGGAACACCTCGCCGCTCTTCTGCCCGAGCTGCTGCGGGCCGATCTCGTCGGACATGCCGTACTCGGTCACCATCGAGCGGGCGATCTTGGTCGCCTTCTCGATGTCGTTCTGCGCGCCGGTCGTGGGGTCGTGGAAGATCACTTCCTCGGCGGTTCGGCCTCCGAGCAGCATGGCCAGCTGGTCACGGAGCTGGGAACGACTCACTAGGTACTTGTCCTCCGTGGGCAGGGCGAGCGTCCAGCCCAGGGCCTGGCCCCTGGCGATGATCGAGATCTTGTGGATGGGGTCGGCGTTGGGAAGGGCGTGGCCGACGAGGGCGTGGCCACCCTCGTGATAGGCGATGACGCGCTTCTCGTCGTCGGAGATGATCCGCGACTTGCGTTCGGGGCCGGCCATGACCCGGTCGATGGCTTCTTCGAGCTGGGGCATCCCGATCTCCTTGAAGCCCCTGCGGGCCGTGAGCAATGCCGCCTCGTTCATGAGGTTGGCGAGGTCGGCACCGGTGAAGCCGGGGGTGCGCCGGGCGAGCACGTTGACGTCGACGCCCTTGGTGAGCGGCTTGCCCTTGGCGTGCACGTTGAGGATGGCGCGCCGGCCTTCGAGGTCGGGCCGGTCGACGACGACTTGGCGGTCGAAGCGGCCAGGGCGCAGAAGCGCGGGGTCGAGGATGTCGGGACGGTTGGTAGCCGCGATCAGGATCACGCCGGCGGTTGTGTCGAAACCGTCCATCTCGACGAGAAGCTGGTTGAGGGTCTGCTCGCGCTCGTCGTGACCTCCACCGTGACCGGCCCCGCGGTGGCGTCCGACGGCGTCGATCTCGTCGACGAAAACGATCGCCGGCGCGCTGGCCTTGGCCTGGGTGAACAGATCGCGGACGCGGCTGGCGCCGACGCCGACGAACATCTCGACGAAGTCGGATCCGGAGATGGAGAAGAACGGCACGCCCGCCTCACCGGCCACCGCCTTGGCCAGGAGCGTCTTCCCCGTGCCCGGCGGCCCGTAGAGCAGCACGCCCTTGGGGATCTTGGCGCCGATCGCCTGGAACTTGGCCGGCGCCTCCAGGAACTCCTTGATCTCCTGGAGTTCCTCCACGGCTTCGTCGGCACCGGCGACGTCGGCGAACGTGACCTTGGGTTGGTCCTTGTTCACCGTCTTGGTTCGGGCCTTGCCGAACTGCATGACCCGGCTGCCGCCGCCCTGCATGCTGTTCATGACGAACATGAACGCGCCGACGAGGAGGATGAACGGCAGGAACGTCTGCAGCAACGTCCACCAGATCGGGTCGCTCTCGTGGTCGACCTTGGTCTCGATGTTGCCGGAACTGCGGATCTCGTCGACCACCCGCGGCGCGTCGGCCTTGACGTAGCTGGTGCTGTACTTGGTGCCGTTACGGAGCTCGCCCTGGATGGTGCCGGACCGGTCGGCGACGACGGCGGTCTTGACGTTATGGGCAGTGAGCTGGTTCTCGAACTGGTCGAGGCGGAGCTTGTTGCGATCGGATCCGCGCCGGAGGTAGCCACCGAGCGCGAGCAACGCGACGAGGACGACGACGATGTAGAAGGCCGGACGGCGGAGAAGTTTGGACATCGCTATCAGGGTACCGAGCTATCAGGGTGCCGACGGATCGGCGCCTGAGTAGACGCACACGAAAGGGAGGTTGCGATACCGCTCGCCAACGTCGAGCCCGTAGCCGATCACGAAGTCGGGCGGGATATGGAAACCGACATAACGCAGCTCGGGATCGTGCTTTTGCAGACCGTCGCGCACGAGCAAGGCGCAGACCTCGAGCGAGGCCGGGTTGCGGGCCCGCAGGTTCTTGCGCAGGTACGACAGGGTCAGCCCGCTGTGGACGATGTCTTCGACCAGGATGACGTCGCGCCCGGTGAGGTCGAGGTCGAGGTCTTTGACGATGCGGACGACCCCACTCGTCTTGGTAGCCGTGCCGTAGGAGGACACGGCCATGAAGTCGAACTCGACGGCGAGGTCGATCGCACGCGCCAGGTCGCTCATGAAGATGAACGCGCCCTTCAACACCCCGACGAGCAACGGCGATCGGCCCGCGTAATCGGCGGTGATCTCGCGCCCGAGCGCGGTGATCCGCTCGTGCAAGCGTTCTTGGCCCACCACGATGGGACCGATATTGGGGTCGAGCCCGCCCAGCGAGCTCGCGGCGTCAGCCGGCATCAGGCCCCAACGTAGACGCGCAGGCGTCCCTCGGTGCGAGCCAGCCGGCGTCCACCACCGAGGTCGGTGGCCAGCGTCTCGCCGCGAGCCACGGCGAACGCGCGCTCGATTGTCGCCGACGCCGGCGGATGTTGCGACCCGGCCGTGAGCCAGTTGCGGAGGGCCCGGCGCGCGAGCGGCGCCGGCGCGCGAGCAAGGGCGCGGGCGTCGGTGGGATCGAGGTCGGCGGCCAGCTCGTCGAGAAGTTGTGACTCGTCGCGAAGGAGAGCGGCCTGGCGGGCCAGCACGACGGCAACGTCGCGTTCTGCGATCTGGTCGAGGAGGGGGATGAGCTCGGCGCGTACCCGGTTGCGCCGAAATGCAGGGTCTGCGTTCGAGGGGTCCTCGAATGGCGTGATCCCCTGGTCTTCGCACAGCGCCCGGGTCTCGCGCCGGCGGAGGCCGAGGATGGGGTGCCCGGCGCGTGACATGCCAGCCAGCCCGTCGAGGCCCGCACCTCGCATGAGGTTCAACACGACGGTCTCAGCCTGGTCGTCAGCGGTGTGTCCGGTGAGTACGCCTGGCGGCAACACGGCGAACCGGGCGACCCGGGCGCGCGCCTCCAAGTTCGGGCCCGGGCCGACGACGGCGCGCTCGGCGCGGAAAGACGCGCCGACCCGCGCCGCCACATCCCGCACCAGGTCAGCCTCCGAGGCCGACCCGCGCCGGAGCCCGTGGTCGACGTGGATCGCAGTGACCGGGCAACCAGCGGCGACTGCGAGCAGCAGCAGCGCGACCGAGTCGGCACCGCCCGAGACCGCGCAGTCGACGGGCGTGCCCGGCGCGGGAAAGGTGCACCGCGAAAGCAGGGCCGGGATCACGCGGTGGCGGCAGCGGCGGTGGCGGCGCGCTCGAGCCACAGCTCCGGCCTCTTGATCTCCGGAAGGGTGGGGATCCATTCCGCGCCGAGCCAGAGCAATTCGATATTGCGTTCGTCAGCCGAGGAGATGGCTTCGAGAAACTGCTCACCCTCCTCGTACTGGCGCATCTTGGCGTCGATACCGACCAGCTTGCGTACCAGGCGCGCCGCGCCGCCGGCCTGGCGCCGCTGATGTAGCACCTGGCTGAACCGGGGCGCGCTCGGCACCCGCCCCGCGCCGGCCCGTTCCATGGTGAGGTCGCCGTGGCCCTCGAGCAGGCTCATGAGTCCCTGGATCTGCTGGAGCACCGCGTGCTGCTCGGGGCTGGCGAGAAGTGTGACGAGACCGCCCTCGTCGAGGGGGTTGTCGCCGGCGCGCATCTGCTTGACGGCCCGGCGCAGCGCCTCGACCAATCGCTTCGGATCAGGGTCGAAGGCGGCAAGGCTGGAGTCGACGAGGGAGAGGAAGTACTGCCGCATCCAAGGAACCCCGGTGAACTGCGCCCGGTGGGTGACCTCGTGCAGGGCCAGCCACAACCGGAACTCGCGGGGCGGGAAGGCGTAGCGTTTCTCC
>JALZBN010000026.1 GCA_030947365.1 Actinomycetota bacterium | reverse complement strand
GCTCACTCTCGTCAACTCGCAGGCGATCCAACCGGGCCCCGTCGAAGCGCTCGGTGTAGTCGCGGACGGCGGCGTCACCTCGCCGGCGGACGTCGGAGAGGATGGCCCGCACGGCCTCCACGGGCCCGTCCTCGGCCGCGGGTGGCCGGGGGAGGCGCGAGAGGAGGTCGTCGCCCGCGCCGCGCAGGTCGAGCCGGGTAAGCATGCGCCGATCGTACCGGGGCCGGCGCGACTTCCGGTTGGAGTAAACCGGGAACATGCCAGACGTAGATCCAGGCCCTGAGCTGTCGTCCATGGCCGCTACCCTCGAGGATCTGGCCCGACGGGTGACGGCGATGGCCGAAAGGTCCGCGACCAGCCGCAACGACAGCGTCGGGCGGGGTGGGAGCCGCGCCGTCAGCGTGTCCCAGGAGCTGTTCGAGGTCGAGCGCTCGCTCGGGGAGGCAATCCGGCGCCTGGGTGCACTCAGCCGCGCCGTCAACCAGGCGGCCCTCTAAACGCGACCCCTCGACGCAAGCCGTAGACGCGCTTGACGGCGCCCCGAGGGGCGCCGTCAGAGCGGGCGGCCCGGGCGGCGGAACCCGTGCGACCGCCATACGGGACTCAGGTGGCGGGAACCTGGTCCCTTATGTTCATGGTAACGCTCCCCCAGCGCTAATTGTTCCCACCCCCTGCACTCCTTTTCCCCGGCTCGGAGGGCGTACGGGCATGCCGGCGGAAGGGCAAAAGTCGGCGAGGAGACACTCTCCGCACCGGGGCCGGCGCGCCTGGCACACCCGCCGGCCATGCTGGATGAGCCGCAGGCTGAGGGGGCCGCGGTCGGAGGGCCGCACGACCGCATTGAGGTCTGCTTCAACCTTCACCGGGTCGGTGTTCACCGTCAGTCCCAACCGGCGCGCCAGCCGCCCGACGTGAGTGTCGACGGGCAGCCCGGAGAGCCCGAAGCCCACGCTACGCACGACGTTGGCGGTCTTGCGCCCGACCCCGGGCAGGGTCACCAGATCCTGCATCGCCGACGGTACCTGCCCTCCGAAGTGCCCTTCCAGGGCCGAGGCCATGGCCACCAAGCTGCGGGTCTTGGCTCGGAAAAAGCCCGTCGACCGGATGATCCCCTCCACCGCGGCCGGGTCGGCGCCAGCCAGATCGGCGGGCGTCGGGTAGACGGCAAACAGCTGCGGCGTCACCTGGTTGACCCGTTCGTCGGTCGTCTGGGCCGAAAGGATCGTGGCGACGAGTAGCTGGAACGTGTCGTCGTGCACGAGGGCGCAGAGGCTGCGGGCATCGCCCGGGTACTCGTGCGCGAGACGGCTGACGGTTTCCCGAGCCCGACCTTTCAGTGTCCGCGGACGCCCCATTCCCGCCGAGGTTAGGAGCGCGGCCCGGTACTGTCGCTGCGTGGTCGGCCTGGAGGTGAAACACCAGATGGGCCGCAATGACATCGCTGCAGTTTCGAAGCTCCTCGAGGTCGCCAAGAAAGTCGATGGGCACGCGCCCCTGGGCGAGCACAAATGGCTCGACCTGATCGAGGGTGGCCACGACGGCTTCGCCGGACTGGTCGCGTGGGATCCGCGGCACGACCATCCGGTCGGGTACGCCCAACTCGAGGCGGTCGACGGTCGCGCCGAGCCACAGCCGACGTGGGCTCTCGAAATCGTCGTCGATCCCCATCATCGTGATGCCACTTCCGGCATCGCTGAGCACCTGCTCGGCGCCGCTCTGGGCGTCGTGCGGGCCGAGGGAGGCGGCCACGTCAATTTCTGGGTGCCGAAACCAGGACCACACCAGGACCGGATTGCCGAGGCTGCCGGGCTCCACCGGGGGCGCGAGCTCCGCCAACTGCGGCGTCCCCTGCCGCTCAACGGCGCGCCGGCGGATTTCGAGGTCCGCCCGTTTCGCGTCGGAATCGACGAAGAAGCGTGGCTGGAGGTCAATAACCGAGCTTTTCGGAATCACTCCGAGCAGGGTGGCTGGAGCTTCGAGACCCTACGAAAACGCGAGGAACAGTCCTGGTTCGACCCCGAAGGCCTCTTGCTCTACGAGCAAAACAGTCGGTTGGCCGGATTCTGCTGGACCAAGGTGCACGCAGACCAGGAGCCGGCCCTGGGCGAGATCTACGTGGTCGCCGTCGATCCGGCCTTTCAAGGCCAGGGTCTGGGACGGTCGCTGACCGTGGCCGGTCTCGACCACCTGTCGGCCACGGAACTTCAGGTCGCGATGCTCTACGTCGACGCCGACAACACCGCTGCGCTCCGGCTGTACGAAGCCCTCGGTTTCGAACTCGACCATGTCGATTGTGCCTATATCGGCGACATCGCAGCCGACGGGTCGGATCAGACGCCGACGCCGACGAGCGAACCCAGGCCATAGGTGATCGCCGCGGGAACTGCCGATACGAGTAGCTGACGACCGGCCGACCACGCCACCGACCGGCCCGTGAAGCCAGCGAGGGCCGCGCCGACGGCAAGCGAGGCGACCAGGCCGAGTATCACCGATACCACCAGGGCACCGCTGCCCGCGCTGAAGAACCACGGAAGCAGCGGCAAGAGGGCCCCGGCGGCGAAACACAGGAACGACGAGACCGCCGCTGCAACCGGCGAGCCCAACGAGTTCGGGTCGATGCCCAGCTCCTCGCGGGCGTGGGTCTCCAACGCCATCTCAGGGTTGCGCATCATCGCGGTGGCGAGCTCTTCGGCAATCCTGGGCTCGATCCCCCGGGAGCGGTAGATGTCGATGAGCTCTCGTCGCTCCCCCTCTGGCCGGCGCCTGAGCTCGATGCGCTCCATCTCGAGTTCACGCTCGAGCAGCTCGGCTTGGGCTTTCATGGAGATGTACTCGCCGGCCGCCATCGACACCGCGCCGCCGATAAGGCCGGCCAGGCCGGCCAGCCGGACCACACCGGCCGCGGGGTGGGCACCGGCCACGCCCAGAATCAACGCCACGTTCGAGACGAGACCGTCGCTCACCCCGAACACGGCGGCTCGCGCCGCGCCGCCCTGAACGTTGCGGTGATGGGACTCCGGAAGGGGCGCCGTGTCGGTGCCTTCGGGTTCGTGAAGGGAGGATGCCATCGCCTCGACAAACCTACTTGTCCGGCGCTGTGTTCCTCGCCCGAAGCATGCTCCCTCACGCGCGGGCCAGGGGCTGTCAGACTGTCGCCCGTGAGTGAGAGGCGCTACTTCAGCCCCACCCAGCCGCAGACCCTGCAGGCGGCGGTGATGCTCTTGTATTTCAGCGCCGGACTCCTGTTCCTCCAGCTGCTGATCTACGGAGTGTTTCCCCTCTGGTGGATGGCCGAGGTCATCGGGAAAGCCGCGGCCGGCTTCGGGATCGCCAACGAGCGGAAATGGGGATACGCCCTCGGGATTGCCAGCGCCTTTCTACCGTTCGTCCGGAGTTTCGTTTTCACCAGCAACCCGTTCGCGAACTTCGGCTTGCTCGAATTGCTCTTTGCCATCGTCCTGATCGTCGTCCTGCTGCATCCGCAGAGCCGCGAGTACGTCCGCATCTGGTTCAAGTAGCTCCGGTGCGACCATAGGCTCAGGCCGATGAACCGCCTCGCCGACGAGACCAGCCCGTACCTGCGCCAACACAAGGACAACCCGGTTGACTGGTACCCCTGGGGCGACGAAGCCTTTTCCCGGGCTCGTTCCGAGGACAAGCCGGTGTTGCTCTCTGTTGGCTATGCCGCCTGCCATTGGTGCCACGTGATGGCCCACGAGTCCTTTGAAGACCCTGAGACCGCGGCGGTGATCAACGAGCTGTTTGTCAACGTGAAGGTCGACCGTGAGGAGCGTCCCGACGTCGACGCCATTTACATGGACGCCGTACAAGCCATGGTCGGGCGGGGCGGCTGGCCGATGACGGTGTTCCTCACGCCCGACGGGCGGCCGTTCTTCGGCGGCACCTACTTCCCGAAGGAGGCCCGGGCCGGCATGCCGAGCTTCGTCCAGCTCTGCCAGGCGGTGGCAGAGACATGGACCGAACGGCGCGGCGACATCGACGAACAAGCCGAGCGACTCACCACCGCTCTCAATCAGGCCGTCACCCTCGCCGCGCCCGGCGACACCGGCGACCTACCCGGGCCTGAGGTCCTGCGCTCGGCGAGTGAGACTCTCAGTGGCCGCTTCGATCCCGAATGGGGCGGTTTCGGATCCGCGCCGAAGTTCCCGCAGCCCGACCAGCTGGAGGTGCTGCTGCGCGACCACGCTCGAACCGGCGACGCGAGCACTCTCGCCATCGTCACGACGACACTCGACGCCATGGCGTCGGGCGGGATCTACGACCATCTCGGCGGAGGCTTTCACCGCTACTCCGTCGACGCCCGCTGGCTCGTACCCCACTTCGAGAAGATGCTCTACGACCAAGCGCTCGTCGCCCGGGTCTACCTGCACGCCTGGAAGGTGACAGGGGCTGACCGGTACCTCCAGGTTTTCACCGAGACGATCGACTACGTGCGCCGCGATCTCCGCCACTCCGATGGTGGCTTCTTCTCGTCCGAGGACGCCGATTCCGAGGGCGAGGAAGGCAGGTTCTACGTGTGGCAGCTGGCCGAGCTGCAGCGAGAGCTTGGGCCCGGCGCGGACGAAGCTGCCACATGGTGGGGCGTGACCCCGTCAGGCAACTTCGAAGGATCCAACATCCTCAACCGCCCAGTGCGCGGTGATCTCACACGACCGCCGGGCATTGAGGGGGCCCGTCAGATGCTGCTGGCGGCCAGGGCCAAGCGGGTCCGACCTGGCCTCGACGACAAGGTGCTCACCGAATGGAACGGGCTCTTCCTGGCGACCCTGGCGGAGGCAGCGGCGGCGACCGGACGTCAGGACTGGCTCGACGATGCTCGAGCCAACGGCGAGTTCTTGCTGCAATCCCTGAAGGATGCTCGCGGTCGCTGGCTTCGCTCGTGGCAGGACGGCCGCGGCCGACATCTCGCGTACGCGGCCGATTACGCCGCCCTTGTCGACGCCTTCACCCGCTTGGCGGAGGCGACGGGTGAGGCCAGCTGGATCACCGAGGCCCGTGCGACCGCCGACACGATGCTCGACCTGTTCTGGGACGAGCAGGGAGGAGGCCTCTTCACCACCGGACGCGATGCCGAACAACTCATCACCCGCCCGAAGGACGTCCTCGACAACGTGGTGCCGTCGGCCAACGGTGCCGCAGCCGTTGCCTTGTTGCGCCTCGGCGCGCTCGTCGACGACGACGTCTATAGGCGCCGCGCCGAAGGCATTCTGCGACTTGTCAGCCAACACCTCGCTCAGAGTCCAGCGGCCTTCTGTCACATCCTCGGGGCCGTCGAGCTGGTCAGCGGACCCGTCGTCGAGATTGCCATCGTCGGCCACCGGCCCGACCTGGTCGCGGCCGTACACGCCCGATATCTACCCAATGCGGTACTGGCCTGGGGCGAGCCGCACGCCTCTCCGCTCTTCGAGGGCCGCTCAGACGGCCTGGCCTACGTCTGTCGCGACTACGCCTGCCTTTCGCCGACCGACAGCATCGAGGCGCTCGTCGCACAACTGACGACGTAGATCACCAACCGCCTCGGTGCACCATCTCATCGAACGGACGACGGCCACGCGCCACCGATAGCGACGGCCGGTCGTCGCGGGAATGCCCGATGGCAACGGCGCCGATGGGATCCCGGCCTTCGGGTGCACCAAACTCCTTCCTCACGCCCGCAGGGTCGTTCACACGAAAGAAGATGGCACCCAGGCCGGCGTCAACCGCGCTGTGCAGCATGGTCATCGCCGCGAACGAGGTGTCGACGAGCCACCACGGCACATCGAGTGACGCGGTCTTGTCGGGCGCGCCGAAGCGTCGCCGGTAGGCGAGCTCGTCAGGAAACAACACGACGACAAGCGGCGCGTTTGCGATACCGGACCACCGCTGGGCGCTGCCCGGCTCGGCCGCAGTGGCGCCCCAGAAGCGCGCCGTCTGATCTGGTCGGTCGAGGACAAGAAGGTCGAATCCCTGCGCGAAGCCGGCCGACGGGCCACGTAGCGAGTTGACCAGAATGCGTTCGACGATCGTGGGCTCAATCGGGCGCACCTCGAAGTCCCGCACCATTCGTCTACGGCGTACGACGTCACTGAATTCGATGTCAACCTCCTACGGGCTGGGAGTATCCACCATATGTGGAGTCCCGCACGGCAAGATTTGCGTCATGCGAACCGAAGTTTCGTGTCGAGTCGGCGTGGTCGGCGCCGAACTTCGAGTGCTCGTCCTGGCTGCCGATACCCGTGGATGCGTCGGTGTCGATCTCGACTCGGGCGCGTTCGTGCGAGCCAGCTATTCCGCAACCCCTGAAGATCTGTTCTCCTCATTCGACCTGATCTCCGGGCGCATCGCGCCGTCGTCGCAACCACCAGACGCCTCGCGCCCCGAGACCGTCGAGCTCGAGGAGACTCCGATCCGTTGTGGCCGGCTCTCAGAGCGGAAGGCCGAGCGCTACATCGATCCGCTCCTTCACCCCCGCCGAGGCCCCTTGCTGGGCTTCGCCGGGCGCGCCGTGCCCTACTGGACGCTTGCCGGTGACCGCCCCTCGGTCACCATGGTCGACATCGCCACTGGGCCACAGCTACGGCGCGACGCGGGAGGCTACGAGTGTCGCTTCGCCTGGCAGGGCGGTCGTCATCAATATGCCCTCGGAGATCGTCATCTCGCCGCTCAACTCGAGGATGTGAGCTGGCCAAGATTCTCGGGCCGAGACCTCCAGCGCCTTCTCGGTTATCGGGTACGACGCCTCTTGGTCGTGCTCACGCCGCCGCACGAGGGCTATTGCTACAAAGTGGTCGCCGCGCTCCTACCCGGTTCCTAACGTTCGGGCTTGCGTCCCATCGTGGCCAGATCTTCGGCCATTGCCCATCCGAAAGCGATGAGGGCGTCGCCACGGTCGCGGTCGACCTCCTCGAAGAGAGCGACAACGTCGGGCGCGTTCTCGCTCGGATCGGGGCTCTCGTAGTCGAGCACTGCCGGCTGGTCGCCAGTGCCTTCCACCACGAAGGTTCGGTCGTTGACCCTGCCCTCGGCGCCGAAGCGCTTGGCGAGGCGGCGTCCCCACGCCCGCTCCTCGCCCGTGGCCTTGTGACCGGGCCGGGGAACGATGTCGTCGAGGTTGGCGAAGGCGATGAGCGCTCCGGGGTCGACAAAGCGGGTTCCGACGAGCACGTCTTCGTCGGGAAAGGCCAGGACGGCGCGCCGGAGCTGGTCGCCCACGAGCGCCTTCAAGGCCGCGTCGCGGCGTGATGAACGCCGCACCGAGGCCAGGCCGATCAAGACACTGGGCGTTCCGCCGATGCGCTCCAGGGTGCAGAAGGAGAAACCGACAAGCTTGCCCCCCTCTCGCGCCTGAGTGATCAGCACCCACTGCTCGCAGTGCTTGGACAGCAGTCCGACGTCGTAGGTGGACGCGCCCTCGGCGCACATGTCGGCCATCTCCGCGAGCTCGGCATCGCCGAGACCGGTGCAGTCAGTCGTTTCGATCTTGATTGCCATGGGTGCCTTGGTCAGCGCCTGTCTTTTGGGGACTTCGCGTCCAGATTACGTCACCAGTCCATTCGGTCCGAGCAGAACACGCAACTCGGCGAAGAGACCGTTGCGCGAATCGACACGAAACTCGTCGGGGAGTCGCAAGACGATGCCCTTCTTCTCGCTCGGCAGGCTGCTCTCGGCGTGAGGTTCCGCGACCTGGTGGCCGGCCTTGTCGAGATGCACGAAGACCGGCGACTCACCAGGGTGATCGCGCAAGAGGCTCTTGAGCCGCGCCAGCAGAGACTCCGAAAGGCTGTGCGGCGAGAGCTTGATACGTACAGGGGGGCACGGGTCGGACGACACATCGGGGCGCTTCACCTGCATGCAGATGATCTTCGGTGGCTCCTCGATACGGCCCTTGTCGAGGCGCCCCTTGACACAGACGACGGCGTCGTCTGCCAGCATGGCGCCACACTCCTGCATGCTCCTTGGAAAGACCATCACCTCGATGGCCGACTGAAGATCCTCGAGGATGAAGACCGCCATCAGCTCGCCCCGGCGCGTGTACTTGCGCTGCAACGCGGTGACGACGCCACCCACCCATCTCATCTCGCCGTCGGGCAGGTCTCGCAGCTCGGCGATCGTGCAGTCGGCGTGGCGGCGCAGAATGCCCTCCACCCCAAGCAGCGGATGGCTGCTCACGTACAGCCCGAGCATCTCCTTCTCGAATGCCAGGCGTCGGGTGCTGTCGAACTCGACCTCGTCGATCGGCACCCGTTCGTCGTGCACAGTCGAGGGCCCATCCCCCGTATCGCCGAACAGGTTCATCACGCCGAGGTCGCGCTCGCGCCGGCGCGAGAGCGTGCGGTCGATGATGCGCTCGAAGGCGTTGAGCAACCCGAGTCGGGGATGCTCGAGCGAGTCGAACGCGCCGGCCTTGATCAGCGACTCGATGGAACGCTTGTTGAGAACCATCGGGTCGACCCGCTCGCAGAAGTCGTAGAAATCGCGAAATACGCCACCGTTGTGGCGCTCGGCGACGATGTGGCCCACCAGGCCCTCTCCAACATTGCGCACCGAGGCCATCCCGAACCTGATGGCCGTGTCGCGAGCCCGGAAGTCCGAGGACGACGTGTTGACGTCGGGCACGAGCACCTGGATGCCCATGGATCGACACTCGGCCAGATACACGGCGGTCTTGTCCTTGTCGTCCTTGACCGAGGTCAACAGGGCGGCCAGGTACTCGACGGGGTAGTTCGCCTTGAGCCAGGCGGTCTGGTACGCCACCATCCCATAGCAGTAGGCGTGGGCCTTGGGGAAGGCGTAGTCGGCGAACGGCTCGATAATGGCGAACAGCTGCTCACCGATCGGACGTCCGTAGCCGGTGTTCTCGCAGCCGGCGACGAACTTCTCCCGCTCGAGGGCCATCAGGCTGCGAATCTTCTTGGAGGTGGCCTTGCGGAGGTTGTCGGCCTCTTGCAGCGTGTATCCCGCGAACTTCTGGGCCACCCGCATGAGGCCCTCTTGATAGATCATGAGTCCCTGGGTGTCGGCCAGGAGCTCCGCGAGATCGTCATGGAGGCAGGTGACTGGCTTCCGACCGTTCTTCCGGTCGGCGTAGTCGTTGTGCATGTTGGCCGCCATGGGCCCGGGACGGTAGAGAGCCACGAGGGCGGCGACATCGTCGAAACACGTCGGCGCCAGCGAGCGCATCAGGGCCCGCATGGGCCCGCCTTCGAGCTGGAATACGCCGATGGAGTCACCGCGCCGGAGCATCTCGTAGGTCTTCTCGTCGTCGAGGGGCAGTGAGTCGACAGGAGGCCGTACACTCGTCGACTCCTCGACGAGGTCGAGGGTGCGCTCGATCACCGTGAGGTTTCGAAGACCGAGAAAGTCCATCTTCAGCAGCCCGAGGTCGGAGACCCCGTGCATCTCATACTGGGTGACGATGGGCGCAGCCTGGGGATCGCCACCCGGCTCGGGTTTGCGTTGAACGGGGAGGTATTCGGTGAGCGGCTCGCGCGTGATCACCACTGCGGCCGCATGGATGCCGTCCTGGCGCCGTAGGTTCTCGAGGCCGCGGGCCACCTCGATCACCTTGTGGGCGTCGGGGTCGGTGTCATAGATGGCGCGTAGCTCGGCCGCCATCTTGTAACCCTCCTCCTGGCCCGGGATCTCCTCGAGGCATGCGGCCAGACCCGTGTCACGGCCCATGACGAGCGGCGGCAT
>JALZBN010000183.1 GCA_030947365.1 Actinomycetota bacterium | reverse complement strand
GTTGGATGGCGCGCCGGGCCGTACCGCGAAACAGCCCGCCTCCCCTTTCGGGAAAGCGGGCTGCCGCTGAACCGCTAGGGGGGACCTAGGCGGCGAACTTGTCCGGGAACTGCTTGGCGATGGCGCCAGCGAGAACCTCGGCGGTCATCGGCATGTGGCCGGCGGCCTCACGCAGCTTGTCGAACGCCTTGGGGTCCTTGGATCCCTGAGCCGAGATGGCGGCGAAGAGGCTGTCGACGTGGGGCTTGAGCTCGTCGGCGACGGCCTGCTTGGTCAGGTTCGGGTTGGCCGAGGCCAGGAATGCTCCGAAGTCGGCGCGGTAGCCGTCGAGGTCGGCGCGGGCCTTGTCCTGCTTGGCCTGGTCGTTCGTCGCGATGCCGGTGGTGAAGTCGACGAAGAACCCGATGTGCTTGCGCCACAGGGCGAGGAACTGCTGGCCGGCGGGGTCACCGTAGACCGAGGCAATCGCCTGCGAGAGCGCAACCGAGTTGGCGTCGAGAGTGGCCGCGGGCACCTTGTAGTCGCCACCCGAGAGGGCGGTACCAGTGGTGATACCGGCCAGGTAGACGTGCTCCTGCAGCAGTGACGTGAGGCCGGTGCGCAGGGTGGAAGCGCCTCCGTCGACGGAGCCCGCGAACTTGTCGGGGTACTGCTTGGCGATGGCGCCGGCGAGGACGTCGGCCGTCATTGGCATGTGGGCAGCGGCTTCACGCAGCTTGTCGAATGCCATCGGGTCCTTGTTGGCCTGAGCCTCGATTGCGGCGAAGAGGCTGTCGACGTGGGGCTTGAGCTCGTCGGCGACGGCCTGCTTGGTCAGGTTCGGGTTGGCCGAAGCCAGGAACGCTCCGAAGTCGGCGCGGTAGCCGTCGAGGTCGGCGCGGGCCTTGTCGACCATCGCCTGGTTCTTGGTGGCGAGGCCCGTGGTGAAGTCCACGAAGAACCCGATGTGCTTGCGCCACAGGGCGAGGAACTGCTGGCCGGCGGCGTCGCCGTAGACCGAGCCGATTGCCTGTGACAGTGCCACCGAGTTGGCGTCGAGGGTGGCCGCGGGCACCTTGTAGTCGCCACCCGAGAGGGCGGTGCCGGTGGTGATACCGGCGAGGTAGACGTGCTCCTGAAGCAGCGACGTCAAACTCGCACGGAGGGTGGATGCGCCGGTGCTGGTGGGATCAGCATTGACGGAGCCGCCGGTGGTGGCAGCAGGGTTGTCGCTCGTCGCGACACTGCTCTTGTCGTTGCTACACGCGGTGGCGACCACCGCTACCAGCGCCAGAGGCGCGAGGTATCTAAGGTATTTACGTCGCATGTTTGGTGGATCCTTTCGGGTTGGTTTGGACTTGCTTTATTGGGAGGGGCCGGGGGATTTAGCTGACTTCGACGGTTGCATCCATCCCGGGGTGGATCTTGCAGTGGTAAGCGAACGTGCCGGCCGTAGTGAAGGTGAACATCGCCTTCGCGTCGACTCCGTCCAGCTTCTGGTCGAACATTCCGTCGGGCTTGCCCCGAGTGCCGGAGGTCACCGTGTGGAGGATCTGGTCTTGGTTCGTCCAGGTGACGGTCTCGCCCACCTTCACCTTCACCGGGTTGGGCTGGAAGGCGAAGGTGTGGATGGTGACTGCGGCCGGAGAGGACGCTGCCGGGGAGGACGCGGCCGGGGCCGGAGTCGCAGCCTTGGAGGTCGATCCGCCACACGCGGCGGTGGTGAAGAGGAGCGCTACTGCAGCGAATCCACCGATTGAAGTTCGGATTGCGTTCTTGGTCATGTCCCTTCTACGGATCCCTGGGACAAGCGGATGAGAGAAATATCTTTTCGGCGGATACGCAATCCACAACTACTTACAGTCCCGAATTGCAACCGTGACCAGTGCCGTACGCCATGAGGAAGTGCAATCGCTACTCGGCGCGTTCGCCCTGGACGCGGTCGTGGGTGACGAGGCTGACACTATTGAATTCCATCTCCTGGAATGTGTCAGTTGTCGTTCAGAGGTCACTGACTATTTGGAAATGGCCGGCGCGCTTGCCGGCAGCTACTCCCCTGCTCCCGCGCCGCTCTGGGACGGAATAGCCGCCAACCTGGCGCCCGCGTCCTTTGCGCCCGTCGTGCCGATGCGGCGCCGGCGGTACCAACGTTTCGCCGTTGCCGCCGCATCCATCGCCGCGGTCGCAATTGGCGCCCTGGGCGTGCGTATCGTCGAGCAGGACCAACGCATCGAGCACACGCAGAGCGCACTCGAGGACCGCACGGTTCTCGCCGCTGCCCTCGCCGCTCAGGGCGATCCCTCGGCCCGCCGCGCCGACCTGCGCTCCGGCGATGGCAAGGTACTCGCCCATGCGGTGCTGACCCGCGACGGCACTGGATACCTCTGGAGCGACGGCCTTCCCGCGCTGTCGCCGGCGCGCACGTATCAGCTGTGGGCGGTCATCGGCAACGAGCCGATCTCGGCCGGCCTTCTCGGCGCGACACCCCGAGTGGCGCCGTTCCGGGCCAGCGGCCCCGTCGTCGGCCTCGCCATCACCGAGGAAGGCGCGAGCGGCGTCGGCGTCTCGCACAACCAGCCCGTTGTATCCGGTCTCGTCCAGGAGTCATGAGTCGGATGTCCAAATCCACCGTCCGCATCACCAGCCTCGCCCTGGCCGCGGCCGCCGGCCTCCACCTCGCCGCGTTCCCGGAGCACATCGCCGAGGGTTTCCTCATCGCCTCGTTCTTCCTCGTGTGCGCCGTCCTCCAACTGGTGGCGGCGCTAATGGTGCGCGCCGGTGTGGGGCGGCGCGCCCGTCAGATCATCGTGCTCGGCAACGTCGCCGTCATCGGCCTCTGGCTGGTATCGCGCACAGTCGGGCTTCCGCTCGGCCCCGACGCCAACGTTCCCGAGGCGATCTCGTCGCTCGACGCCCTGTCGTTCGTCGCCGAGATCATCGCCATCGGCGGCCTGGTGCGGATGGGCTACAAGCGGCGCGTCCCGTCTCGGGTGTGGAAGGCGGGCCCGGTGGCCGCGCTGGCGCTGGCCATGCTGTTCGTCGCCGGCGCGGCCACAGCGTTCGCGCCGCAGGAACACCACCACGACGAGGCCGCCCACCACCACACCGGCGCGCCGAGCGCAGTCGTGGCACACACCCACACCCACTAGGACTACGCCCCCACCCTACTGTTGCCGCTGTGAGAGTGGTCATCACCGGCGGAGCCGGCTTCATCGGAGCGAACTTGACGCGTACGTTGTTGTCCTCCGGCGCCACAACCGCAGTGGTCGCACTCGACGACTTCTCCAGCGGGTTTCGTCAGAATCTCTCTGGGATCGAGGGTGTCGAGTTGATCGAAGGGTCGATCCTCGACCCGCCGACGCTCGACCAGGCCTTCGCCGGAGCCGACGCCGTCGTGCATCTGGCGGCCCGATCTTCAGTGCCAGTTTCGGTGGCCGAACCCATCGCCGCACACACCGTGAACACAACCGGCACGGCCGAGGTTCTCGAAGCGGTCCGCCGCGCCGGCGGCCCCCACCTCATCGTGGCGTCGTCCTCGTCGGTGTACGGCGCCAACCCAGCGATCCCCAAACGCGAAGACTTGGCCCCTCAACCCATGAGCCCCTACGCCGCGAGCAAGCTCGCAACAGAGGCCTACTCCCTCGCGTGGGCGTCCGTCTACGAGCTCGACGTGTTGGCGTTCCGCTTCTTCAACGTGTTCGGACCGCTACAACCTCCCCGTCACGCGTACGCCGCGGTCGTGCCCGCCTTCATCTCGGCCTTGACCCAAGACCAGCCCTTACCGATACACGGC
>JALZBN010000182.1 GCA_030947365.1 Actinomycetota bacterium | reverse complement strand
GAGCTCGAGTGGCTCACCTTCGAGAACACCGATCCCTGGGCTCGGGTCGAGCCCGACCGGCTGCGACGGTGCACGTCCAACGGGTCTGCCTTTCCCAACGGCAGTGCCCTGACCTTCGAGCCCGGCGGTCAACTCGAATTGAGTACCCCGCCCGGGCCGACAATCGACCACGCCTGCGCCGCCGCGTCGGCTGACTTGGCGGCCGCCGCCCTGGCAGCTCAACGGATCGGCGTGCGGATGGTGGGTCTCGGCAGCGACCCCATTCGGCCGCCGGCGCGGGTGGTCGACTCTCCCCGCTACGACGCCATGGAACGCTATTTCGAACCAGGAGGCCCGGCCGGGCAGCGGATGATGTGCAACACCGCCGCCGTGCACGTCAACGTCGGGCTCGGCCCGACTCCCGACGACGCCGGTCGACAGTGGCGGATCGCGCACCAGGTCGGCCCCGCGCTTGCCGCTGCGTTTGCCAACTCCCCGTTGCTCGACGGCCGGCCCAGCGGCTTCAAGTCGTCGCGGCTGGCGGCGTGGTGGGCCATGGACGGCACGCGCACGGCCCCGGTCGCCATCGATCGAGCCGGCCCGGCGGCCTGGGCGGACTACGTCCTCGACGCCAAGATCATGCTGATCCGCCTCTCGTCCGAGTCGTTCGTGCCCATCGAAGGCTCGGTCACGTTCCGCGAATGGCTGGAGAACGGCCACGAGCTTGGCTTTCCGACGGCCGAAGACCTCGACTACCACATGAGCACGCTGTTTCCGCCGGTTCGACCCCGGGGCTGGCTCGAGCTGCGAATGGTTGACGCGCTGCCCGACCCGCTCTGGCGGGTGCCGCTAGCGGTGACTGCGGCCCTGCTGCTCGACCGCGCCGGCGGCGAGGAGGCGCTCGCCCACTGCGAGTCAGCAGCCGACCTATGGATCGACGCCGCCCAAATGGGACTGGTGCACCCAAAGCTGGCGGCGGCGGCGAAGGGGTGCTTCCGAGCCGCCCGCTCCGCCCTCGATCGCCTTGGCGTGAGCGCGGGCACCATCCGCGAAGTCGAGCGGTTCCAGGCCGGTTACGTCGACCGGGGTCGTAGCCCCGCCGACGACAGGCTCGACGAATGGGCCCGGGACGGCACCCTTCTCCCTGCCCTCCACGCGCCGGCGCGGGAGCGGGCATGGACCTGACCAGACTGGACCTGAAGGAGGCAGTTGCCGACGAGTTGGAGGCCGTTCGCCGGCGGTCCATCCAACTGCTGGAGCCGCTCGACGAGAGCAACCTCGTGCGTCAGCACTCCCCGATCATGTCCCCGCTCGTCTGGGACCTGGCCCACGTGGGCAACTTTGAGGAGTTGTGGCTGCTGCGGGCCGTCAACGGGGACCAGCCGATCGACGCCGGCCTCGACGATGTCTACGACGCCTTCCGCCATCCCCGCCCCAACCGTCCGTCACTTCCGCTGCTCAGCCCCGCCGAGACGCGCCGGTACCTGGCCGAGGTGCGGGGTCGGGCCCTCGACGTCCTCGACCGGGTGGGATTCGCCGAAGACACCGGTTCCGGTGGTCGACTGCTACACGACGCCTTCGTCTACGGGATGGTCGTGCAACACGAGCACCAGCACGACGAAACCATGCTGGCCACCATTCAGCTCATCGACGGCGAGGGTTACCGCCCACTCGTCCCTGCTCCCTTCTCGGCAGCCGCGCCCGCGGCGGCCGAGCTGCGGATCGCGGCCGGTCCGTTCGTCTTGGGCACCGATACCTACCCGTGGGCCTACGACAACGAGCGCCCGGCCCACGTGGTCGACCTGCCCGCCTTCTGGATCGACACCACTCCCGTGACCAACCGGCGCTACCTCGACTTCGTGCACGACGGCGGCTACTCCGACCGGCGGTGGTGGGACGACGAGGGTTGGGCATGGCGCGCCGAAGGCGACGTCGAGCATCCGCAGTTCTGGGCCCCTGAAGGCAGCGGGTCGTGGTCTCGCACCCGTTTCGGCTGGCACGAAGAGCTGCCGCTCGACGAGCCCGTGCAGCACGTGAGCTGGCACGAGGCCAGCGCCTTCGCCCGTTGGGACGGCCGCCGCCTGCCGACGGAGGCGGAGTGGGAGAAGGCGGCGTCATGGGCTGCCGACGGCAACAAGCGCCTCTACCCCTGGGGAGACGACACGGTCGGAATCGACGGTCGGGCCAACCTGGGCCAGCAACGGTTCGGTCCCGCTCCCGTCGGGGCCTATCCGAATGGTGTCAGTGCCTACGGATGCCACCAGATGGTCGGCGACGTGTGGGAGTGGACGTCGTCGGAGTTCGAGCCCTACTCCGGGTTCGCATCCTTCCCCTACCGGGAATACTCCGAGGTGTTCTTTGGCGCGGGCTACAAGGTGCTCCGGGGCGGATCGTGGGCAACCCATCCCGCCGCCGTGCGCAACACGTTCCGCAACTGGGACCACCCCATCCGCCGCCAGATCTTCACCGGCTTCCGTTGCGCGAGAGACGACACGTGAGCCGGCGTCAACCGCCTCGGGTCGACGTGCACCTCACGCCCGACGACCTCACCGCCGCGCTGCGCGCCGATGTTGCTGAAGGTCTGTCGTCAAACCCGAAGGAACTGCCACCGAAATGGTTTTACGACGAGCGGGGATCGCAGCTCTTCGACGAGATCACCCGCCTGCCCGAGTACTACCCGACCCGGTGCGAGCGAGCGATCCTCGACGACCAGGCTGACTTCATCGCCCGCTTCGGCGCGGCCGACACGCTCGTCGAGCTCGGCTCCGGCACGTCGGAGAAGACTCGCCTGTTGCTCAACGCGTTCGCCGCGACCGGGCATTTCGAACGCTTCATCCCCTTCGACGTCAGCGAGGCCACGCTGCGTCAAGCCGCCGAGTCGCTGGCCGGGGAGTACCCCGACATCACCGTGCACGCCGTCGTCGGTGACTTCGAACGCCATCTGGGTGAGATTCCTGATGGCGGGCGGCGGCTGGTCGCCTTTCTCGGTGGCACCATCGGCAACTTCACGCCCAAGGCACGTGCCGATTTCCTGGCCGAGCTCTCCTCGGGTCTGATGCCGGGCGACGGGCTGCTGTTGGGCACCGACCTGCTGAAGGCTCCGCACCGGTTGGTCGCCGCCTACGACGACGAGGCCGGCATCACCGCCGCGTTCAACCGCAACGTGCTCCGGGTGGTCAACCGCGAGCTGGACGCCGACTTCGATCCCGACCGGTTCTCCCACGTGGCCCGCTTCGACCCCGACGAGGAGTGGATCGAGATGCGACTGCGCTCCGAAGCGGACCACACCGTGGAGATCACCGAGCTACCGCTCACTGCCGTCTTCGGGGAGGGCGAGGAGATGCGCACCGAGATCAGCGCCAAGTTCCGGCGCAGCGGCATCGAGGCCGAACTCGGTGCCGCCGGGCTCACCATGGGCCGCTGGTGGACCGACAGCGACGGTGACTTCGCCTTGTCGCTCTCGTTCAAGGACTAACCGCTCAAACGGACCAGCCGGCTCAAAGGACCAGGCCGGTCGCTGAGCGACCGGCCTGGTGAAGAATCCTTGGAGCTGGTTGAGCTAGAAGAACCGGCGGTTCGAGCGGCCCTTGTTGTTAGGCCAGCTGGTGCCCGAGCGCTTTGGCCCGCGGCTGCGGCCGGCGGAGCGCTTCGGAGGCCACGTCTGCACCTCGCCCCGGCTGCCGAGAAGAGCCAGACCGCCAAGGAAGACAACGAGGATGGCCCACACGAAGGCGTTGCTCAAGAAGGCACCCGTTCGGGCCAGCGCACCCGCCACAACCGATCCTCCGCCGCCGCCGTTGTTGGCG
>JALZBN010000181.1 GCA_030947365.1 Actinomycetota bacterium | reverse complement strand
ACGCTGGAGATGTCGAAATGCGCGCCGAACGACACGAAGACTTCGCTCTGGCCCAAGACGGCGGCTGGGCCGTAGCCCTCGACCTCGACCTCGACGACGCTCTCCGCCTCGAAGGCACGGCGCGCCAACTGGCACGGGCCGTCAACGAGCTGCGCAAGAAGCTCGAGCTCGATCTCACCGACCGGATCGTCGTGGAAATCACTGGGGCCGGGCCGAAGACCGGGGCCGTTGCTGCAACTCACGGGCCATGGATCGCGGGCGAAGTCCTCGCCACCGACATCGTTGTGGACGATGGCGCGGCCGCCTCGGAAGGACACCCGATCGACCTCGACGGCGACCACGTCGCCGTCGAGGTGCGGATCAGCGCTTCTTCGTAGCCTTCGCCGTCTTTCTCACCGATCCGGCGCTCTTCTTGGCCGTGACCTTCTTGGCTGCAACCTTCTTGGCTGCAACCTTCTTGGCCGGCGCCTTCTTGGCTGCGACCTTCTTGGCAACAGCCTTCTTGGCTGCAATCTTGGCGACTGCCTTCTTGGCAACCGTCTTCTTGGCCGGGGCCTTCTTGACCGGGGCCTTCGTCGCGGCCGCCTTCTTGGCCTGACCGCGGCGCGAGGGTGCGACTGATGGCTGGCGCGCCGGGCGCGCCGGGCGCTCGGAGGCCGCGGGACTGACATCGACGATGAGCCGGTCGACCCGGTTGATGATCATGGCCCGGCGCTGACCGGCCTGCTCCCGGCGGCGCACCTGCGCCAGCTCCTCTGCGTTGAGCTCGCCGAGCCGAGGCAGAATCTCGAGAACCTTCAGCTGCTCGTAGTTGTCGAGGATTGACCCCGACGCCGCCGACGACGCGAACGCCGGCGCCCGGTCGGGGCGCTGATCGTGCCCGTCCGGAGCCTCGTCGGCCTCAGCCTCGTCGGACTCGTCCTCATCCTCGTCCTCATCCTCAGCCGTGTCGGTGCTGTCGGCTTCCCACTCGTCGTCGGTGTCCCACTCCGCTGACGTCGCCGCCGGTGCCACAGTCGCTTCGGCTGGTCCGCGCGCCTCGAGCTCGCGATCGATGCGGCTGAGCACCATGAAACGATTGCGGCCCGCCACCTCTTGGGCCCGAACGGCAGTCAGCTGGTCGGCGTCGAGGCCGGCGAGCAGCGGCAATACCTCGGTCGCCCGTAGGCGGTCATAGTCGGGTATGGGCCCGTTGTCGTCGTCGCCGCGGACGGCCAATTCGATTGCCGCCTGGTCGAGTTGCTGGGTCTCATCTGGAGCACCAGAGCCCCCCGCACCAACCGCGGCCATCGCCGGCTCACGTTCACGTTCGGGCTCGCCCGGAGTTGGCTGCGGGCTCTCCCACGACCGCGATGCAGGTGCGGCCGGCGGTGCCGGTTGAGGCATTGCCCCGGACGACACCTTGTCGGGCTTCCCGCGCACGACCGCGACGGCAAGAAGTACGCCCGCGACCACGCTGCAGCCGATCGATACGTAGATGATCGCCAATCCCGACTGCAGCAGCCCGATTACGAGTGCCACCGCGGCAGCCAGAACTAACAAGAGACTTACCAAGACCACAACATCACCATCCCAAGAGTTGAACGAGCGTGATGGTAACTCACCCGCTTGCGGCCGCTGCGGCCCTCGGCCGCAACGGAAAAGCTGACCTTCAGAAGATTCCCCTGCAACCGACAGCGTTCATGATCAGGCTCAGCGCCAGAAACACGATGAGCGGTGACAGATCGAATGCCATGCCCCCACCACCGATTGGTGGGATGACCCGCCGAAGCGGGCCGAGTATTGGTTCCGTGAGCGCGAACACCACGCCCTGAATCGTCGCGATCGGCGACTCAGATGACACTGGAATCCACGAAAAAATGATGCGCGCAACCAGTACGAGAAAGTACGCCGTCAGAATGGCGCAGAGCAGACTTTGCACCCCTCAGGACCGGTACAGGCCGCGCTCTTGGAGGCGCCTTCTCTCCTCGGCGGAGACCTCAACGTTGGATGGCGTGAGGAGGAAAACCTGCTCAGCCACCCGATCCATCTGCCCACCGAGGCCGTAGGTGAGACCGCTGGCGAAATCGATCAGGCGACGGGCAAGGTCGCGGTTGGCACCTTGCAGGTTCACAATTACCGGCTGGTTGGCCTTGAGCTTGTCGCCGATCTCCTGGGCGTCGTTGAACCCGCCCGGTGCCACAACCTGAACCTTCGGGCTCTGTGGCGTCGGCGTGATCGGACGCACCACCGCCGAGCGCGTCTGAATGGTTACCCCACTATCGGGCTCCCGGGGCAGCGTGCGCACCCCAGCAGCCATCTCCGTCGGCTCCATGGCCGGCTCCGCAACGGCGACGGCGCGCCGGGGCGCGGGCTTAGGAGCGGGCTCCTCGTAGGGCTCATACTCCTCGTACTCCTCGTCGTCGACAAGGCCGAGGTACACCATCGTCCGCCGCCATATCGAAGCCATTAGATCTCTGCTACTCCCGTCGCCACTGCCGTCGAGCCTTCTCCGGCATTCAAGCTTATCGTCACAAGTCGGCGCCGCCAGTGCGAGCCTCCCGCGATCCAAAGAGCGCCTGACCGATTCGAACCATCGTGGATCCCTCTTCGACGGCTGTCTCGAGATCGCCCGACATGCCCATCGATCGCTCGGCCAGACCGAGTCGGTCAGCTAGCGCGTTCAACCGACGATACGCGGCCCTGACCGCGTCCGAATCAACAGGGCCGACGGCCATCAGGCCCCGCACGTCGAGACCGAGATCGCTAAGAACGGCCACCAGCGCCGGCGTCTCGTCGAAACTGCATCCGTTCTTGTGCGCCTCACCGGACACGTTCACCTGCACGAGAACCCCCGCGCCGGGCGCACGCCGGGCGATCTCCTCGCCGGCGGCCTGACGATCGACTCCCTGCCAGAGATGCACCACCTGAGCGAGGCTCCGTACCTTGTTCCGTTGCACATGACCGAGAAAGTGCCACTGGGCTATCGGGGCCTGGGCTACCGGCGCCGTCGCCGCGAGCGCGGTTTGCTTCTCGAGTAGCTCGCCGCCGTAGTTCTCGCCGATGTCGACCAACCCGGCTGCGAGCGCGGCCTCCACCGCCCACCGCCCGTGCCCTTTGGTGACGGCGACAACCGTGACCGATTCCGGTGCCGCGCCGGCCCGCGTGACCCTGTAATTCACGGCAGCCAGCCGTTCGGCGACTTCGGTCGGGTTCATCGCCAAACGACCATTGCCTGACGCTGTTTGTCGCGCCGGGCTCGCCAGGAAAAGAGATTGCTGTCGCAGCTTGTGCAGCCGCCGACGGTGACGACCGAATCCACGGCCGCCTGGCGAAGCGCCAGGTGCACGGCGGCGGGGAGGTCGAGCGCCGGCGCACCTTCGCGGGTGCGCGACCGGACCCCGGGGCCCAGCAGCGCCTCCACACGGAGCAGGTCAGCGTCTCCGAACTCGTAGCACTCCCCATGGATTGTGGGGCCGATGACGGCGCTCACGACGCCGGCACCGACCGCGCGCATCTCCGCCACGGCCCGCGCGACGACCCCAGCCACGACGCCGGACCACCCGGCGTGCACAGCGCTCATCACACCCTCTTGACTAGCCAGGGCAACCGGGGCGCAATCGGCCGTCAACACGGCCAGCGGGCAACCGGCCAAGGACGTGACGGCAGCGTCGGCGCGCGCGCCGGCATTGGCCCCGGGGTACCCGACTTGGACCACCTCACTGCCATGCACCTGACGCAGCCAGGTCCACGGCAGGTCCACAATCTTGCTGCGCCGGGCCGCCACCTCAGCGCTCACGTCATGGGCATACACGCCGCCGTGGCCCATATCACCGTCGCCGCGGTCGGTGAAA
>JALZBN010000025.1 GCA_030947365.1 Actinomycetota bacterium | reverse complement strand
ACTTCCTCTCCAACTTCGCGATGGCCGAGGGTCGCCTCGGTGGCGAGTTCTTCACGCCGTACTCCATCGTCAGGCTCATCGTTGAGGTCATCGAGCCGTTTCACGGGAAGGTGTACGACCCTGCCTGCGGGTCGGGCGGCATGTTCGTGCAGTGCGCCAAGTTCGTCGAGCGCCACGCCGGCTCGGCCCCCCGGGAGCTGTCGGTCTACGGCCAGGAGCAGAAAGAGGTCACCGTCCCCCTGGCCAAGATGAACCTCGCCCTTCACGGGCTCTCGGGCGACATCCGCCTCGGCAACAGCTACTACGACGACCTCCACGACGCCGTCGGCCGCTTCGACTTCGTGATGGCAAACCCGCCGTTCAACGTCAACGGCGTCGACAAGAACAAGCTGGCCGGCGACAAGCGGTTCCGGTTCGGCCTGCCTAAGACCGACAACGGCAACTACCTGTGGATCCAACAGTTCTACGCCGCCCTCGCCGACGGCGGCCGGGCCGGGTTCGTCATGGCCAACTCTGCCGGCGATGCCGGCCACTCCGAGAAGGGGATCCGCCGCCAGCTCGTCGAGGCCGGCGCCGTCGACGTGATGGTGGCCATCGGCACCAACTTCTTCTACACGGTCACCCTGCCGGTGACGCTGTGGTTCCTCGACAAGGCCAAAGCCGGCACCGGCCGCGAGGACGCAGTGCTGTTCATCGACGCCCGCCACCTCTTCCGCCAGATTGACCGGGCCCATCGCGACTTCCTGCCCGAACAGATCGAGCTACTCGCCAACATCGTCCGCCTTTACCGGGGCGAGGAACCCGAGACGGTCGACGGCAGCGACGCCGCCCTGAAGGAGCGCTTCCCTGACGGTGCCTACGCCGACGTTCCCGGCCTGTGCAAAGTCGCCACTCGCGCCGAGATCGAAGCCCAGGGCTGGAGCCTCAACCCCGGCCGCTACACCGGCACCGCCGCGGTCGATGACGACAGCGAGGACTTCACCGAGAAGCTCGGGAGTCTCTACGAGGAGTTCACCAGGCTCAGCAACGAAGCCGATCTGCTCCGAGCCAAGGTCGACGCCGCCGTGACAGGGATCCTCGGCGAATGAGCGACTGGCCGAGCCCGACCGTTGCACAACTGCAGGCTGAAGGCGTCCTGTTGGTGGAGGACGGCAACCACGGCGAGTACCGGCCGAGGCCCGACGAGTTCATCAAGGGCGGCACCGCATTCATTCGAGCGGCCGATCTCTCCGACGGTCAGGTTCGGTTCGAGGCAGCTGGCGGCATCGATGACGTTGCGCTGGCACGCATCCGCAAGGGAGTTGGTCGGCCCGGCGATGTGCTCTTCAGCCACAAGGGCACCGTCGGCAAGCTGGCACGCGTACCACCCGATGCTCCGTCATTCGTGTGCTCACCGCAGACCACGTTCTGGCGCGTGCACGACGAGTCAAGGCTTCGCCGTGACTACCTCTACGCGTACATGCGCTCCCGTCCGTTTATCGACCAGTGGTGGGCTCGGAAGGGTGAGACTGACATGGCCGACTACGTCAGCCTCACCGCTCAGCGCCAGCTACGGGTTGCGGTCCCGCCGCTGGATGTCCAACGGCGGATCGCAGCGCCGCTCGCTGCGATCGATGATCTAATCGAGAACAACCGGCGGCGGGTCGAGGTGCTGGAGGAGGTGGCGCGGACCACCTACCGAGAGTGGTTCGTCCGCTTCCGGTACCCGGGCCACGAGATCATCCTCCTCGTCGACTCCCCCCTCGGCCCGATCCCCAACGGCTGGCGCCTCGGCTGCGTCGATCATCTGGTGACGCTGAGCAAGACGACCGTCGACCCGACAGGCGTCGAGCCATCGACCCCCGCAGTCGGTCTGGAGCACATTCCGCGGCGGCGACTCACGCTTGACGACTGGGGGGAAGCCGGGGAGCTCGGGAGTCGCAAGGCGACGTGCGCAGCCGGTGACATCCTCTTCGGCAAGATCCGCCCCTACTTCCACAAGGTGTCGGTCACACCAGTGGACGGCATCTGTTCGACCGATGCGATCGTCCTCAGACCTCACGCGGAGAATTGGGGGCAGGCCGTCCTCTTGATCGCCAGCGATGAGTTCGTTGCCCACGCTGTTCAGACGTCCAACGGAACGAAGATGCCGAGGGCCGACTGGAAGGTCATCCGCGAGTTCCGCGTTGCCGTTCCTCCCGCTGAGCTGGCAAACCGTTTCTCGGAGACGACCCACGGGCTACTGGCGATGGCTCAGACCCTCATGTTTCAAGCCCGGCATCTGGCCATCCTTCGGGACCTCCTCCTCCCGAAACTCATCGCCGGGAGTATTGACGTCTCGCACCTCGATCTCGCCACACTGACCGAGGTGGCGAGCGCGTGAACCCGCCGGGGCGGTACTCGGAGGCGGGGCTCGTGGAGGAGCCGTCACTGGAGTTGCTCGCCGAATTGGGGTGGGAGGTCGTCAATGCGTTCAGCGAGGTGCTCGGATCGGCGGGAACGCTGGGCCGGGACTCCATGCACGAGGTCGTCCTCGTCCACCGTCTGCGCGACGCGACCCGCCTCCTGAACCCCGACCTCCCCGACCACATCCGGGAGGAAGCGCTCCAGGCGATCACCAAGGAGCGGTCGGTGATGGATCGGGTTCGGGCCAACCGGGAGGTCCACGCCCTGCTGCGGGACGGCTACCGGGCCGAGTGGAGCGACGAGCGGGGCGACAAGCAGTTCGCCACCGTCCGGTTCGTCGACTTCCTCGACTCGACGAAGAACGACTGGCTGGCGGCCTCGCAGGTTTGGTTCGCGGGCGACCTTCACCGTCGGCGCACCGACGTCGTCCTGTTCGTTAACGGGATCCCACTGGTGCTGGCCGAGTTCAAGGAGCCGAACCGACCGGCCAAGGCGGCATTCGACGAGAACGTCACCGACTACCGCGACACGATCCCGGCACTGTTCGTCCCGAACGGGTTCGTGATCTGCTCCAACGGTTCCGAGGCCAAGGTCGGGTCGACCTACTCGCCGTGGGAGTTCTTCGGCGACTGGAAGGTGATCGACGCCGACGGCACGCGCGGAGTCGTCGCGCTGGAGACGGCGATCAGGGGTACCTGTGCCCATGACCGGCTGCTCGACCTGGTGGAGAACTTCACCGGCTTCATCGAGCGGCCCGGCGGCCTGATCAAGGTCGTGGCCCGCAACCACCAGCTGCTCGGGGTAAACGCGGCGATCGAGAACCTGCTACGGGTCCGGGCGGCCGGCGAGAAGCGACTCGGGGTGTTCTGGCACACGCAGGGCTCCGGCAAGAGCCTGTCGATGCTGTGGTTCACCCAGAAGGTCCTGCGCCGAATCCCTGGTGCCTGGACGTTCGTGATGGTGACCGACCGCACCGAGCTCGACCTCCAGCTCCACGGCGAGTTCGCCGACGCCGGGGCCACCTCGGCCGAAGCCCAGGTGCATGCCACCTCCGCCGAGCATCTGCGGGAGCTGCTCGCTGCCGACCACCGGTACGTGTTCACGCTGATCCACAAGTTCCGGATCGACAAGGCTGCCGGCGAGACGTCGATGCCGGTGCTGTCCGATCGCTCGGATGTGATCGTGATCACCGACGAGGCGCATCGCAGCCAGTACGACACGCTGGCGCTGAACATGCGCCAGGCGCTTCCCAACGCCGCGTTCATGGGCTTCACCGGCACCCCGCTCATCGCCGGCGTGGAGGAGCTGACCCGCCAGCAGTTCGGCGACTACGTCTCGATCTACAACTTCCGCGACGCCATCGAGGACGGCTCGACGGTCCCGCTCTACTACGAGAACCGCATCCCTGAGCTGCAGCTCGTCAACGACGACTTCTCCGAGGAGCTCACCGGGCTGCTCGAAGAAGCTGAGCTCGACGAGGACGCCGAGGGCCAGCTCGCCCGACGATTCGGTCGGGAGTACACGCTGCTGACGCGACCGGAACGGCTGCGCACCATCGCCCGGGATCTCGTCGCCCATTTCGTCGGAAGGGGTTTCGTCGGCAAAGCCATGTACGTCGGCGTCGACAAGGCGGCCGCCGTCCGCATGTACGACTACGTGCAAGGGGCCTGGGCCGAGCACCGCGCCGAGTTGCAATCCCAACACGACGCGCTCCCGGAGTTGGAACGGCCCTGGCTCGCCAGCCGCCTGGCGCTCATGGACTCGACCGACATGGCCGTGGTCGTGTCTCAGTCGCAGAACGAGATCGCCCGCCTCCAACGCCAGGACCTCGACATCCTCCCGCACCGCAAGCGGATGAACGAGGAGGACCTTGCCGAGCGGTTCAAGGCCGCCGACGACCCGCTACGCATCGTGTTCGTCTGCGCGATGTGGATGACCGGCTTCGACGCCCCGAGCGTGTCGACCATCTACCTCGACCGACCCATGCGAAACCACACGCTGATGCAGACCATCGCCCGCGCCAACCGGGTGTTTCCCGACAAGGACAACGGCTTGATCGTCGACTACATCGGCGTCTTCCGGAACCTGGAGAAGGCGCTCGCCATCTACGGCGCCGCCAACGCCGAGTCAGGCGTCGACACCCCGATCCAGCACGTCGACGAGCTCGTGGTCGCGCTGCGCGAAGCGATCGACCAGGTCATCGCCCTGTGCGCGGCCAGAGGCGTGGACCTGCCGGCGTTACGGGACGCGCGTGGGTTTGAGCACATCGCCCTGCGAGACGCCGCCGTGGAGGCCTTGCTCGCCGACGAGGAGCAGCGCGTCGAGTTCCTCGCCGCGGCTCGACAGGTCCGCAAGTTGTTCAAGGCCCTTCTGCCCGATCCTGCGGCTGCCGCGCAGCAGTCGACCGTGGCCGCCATCCGGGTACTGGCCGAACGACTCCTCGATCTGGCCCGGACACCGGCCGCCGACCTCGACGCGATCTCCGATGCCGTCGACGAGCTGCTCGACCGGTCGGTTGGGGCCGAGGAGTACGTGATCCGCGCCGCCGCCGAGGGCAGCGAGCCCGAACCGCTCATCGACCTCTCGAAGATCGACTTCGATGCCCTCGCCGCCCGATTCGCCGGCCGAAAGCGAACCGAAACCGATCGGCTCGCTGCCCTGCTCCGCCAGCGCGCCATCGCCGCCGCTACCCGCAATCCGACCCGCTACGACCTGGTTGAGCGGATCGAGGAGCTCATCGCCGAGTACAACGCCGGCAGCCTGAACATCGACGAGTACCTGCGCCGCCTTGTCGCACTCTCCCAGTCGCTGACCGACGAGGAACAGCGCGCCGTCGTCGAGGGGCTCAGCGAGGAGGAGCTGGCGATCTTCGACCTGCTCACCAAGCCGGAGCCCGTCCTCACTGACGCCGAGCGGGACGTGGTCAAGGCGAGCGCCAAGCGGCTGCTCACCCACCTCCAGGACAAACTCGTCTTGGACTGGCGCCGAAAGGCTGCCACGACGGCCGACGTGCGAGCTTCGATCCGCCGGATCCTCGACACCGACCTTCCCGCCGACCCCTACCCACCCGAGGTCTTCGACGCCAAGGTCCAGGCGGTGTTCGACCACATCGTCACCGCGTATGGCGACGACAGCCACAGCGTCTACGACGGCACGGTCGTCTCGCCTCCCGGGCCGGGATCAGCGGTCACCGCCCTGGCGGAGGGTGCGGTAAGCGCAGCGGCGCTCACCGAGGAGGTCGTCGATCAGCTCCGCCACGACGCCGAATTCGTCGCCCTCGTCGCCGACAAGCTCGGACTGGTCGGCAAGCCCGAGCTGCGAACCATCGACGAGCTCATCGACAACGACGAGGACTACGCCGTCGAGTTCAAGTCCACCGCCCGCTGGGACCTCCGGGAGGGCCAACCGAGCAAGGCGATGGAGGACGCCATCGTGAAGACCGTCGCCGCGTTCCTCAACACCGACGGCGGCACCCTCCTCGTCGGTATCGGCCCTGACGGCGCGGTCATCGGCCTCGGCCACGACTACGGGCGGGTGAAGCCCAAGAACGGCGACGGCCTTGTCAACTGGCTCACCACCCACCTCATCAACGCTCTCGGCCACACACCGGTGACCAGGACCCGGGCCCGCATCACCATCCACGCCGGCCACGAGCTCTGCCGCGTCGATGTCGCCGCCTCCCCGACCCCCGTCTGGGCCAGGACCAGCAAGGACGAGCACGTGTTCTTCGTTCGTATGAACAACTCCACACGGGCGCTGCCGGAGAACGAAGTCGAGCAGTATCGGGTCGCGCACTGGCCGACGCAGTGACGACACCTCATTGCGGTCTGCTCTTCCACTTCACCCACGCCGACAACTTGCCGACGATCTTGGCGGCGGGTGCCCTACTCAGCGACACCACCGTGAACGCGCAGGAACTGCTGTCCACCGAGGCGGGGGATCCCGAGATCAAGCAGCGCCGACGCCAACAGCCCGTGACCTGTCAGCCGGGTGGCGTCGTCGCTGACTACGTGCCGTTTTACTTCGCCCCGCGGTCGCCCATGATGTACGTGCTCTGGAAGGGTCAAGTGCCGTCGTTCAATGGCGACCACCGCGACCTCGTCTACTTCGTCAGCCATGTCGAGCGGATGACGGCTGCGGAGGTTCCCTTCGCCATCAGCGACCGCAACGCCGCCAAGACCCTCGCCGACTTCACGAACGACGTCTCCGTCCTGGGTGACCTGACGACCGGGGCGCCGCAGTCGGACTTCCTGGACTGGGCGGTGATGAAGGCGACAATGTGGAACAACACCCGGGACGATGGCGAACGCATGGAACGCCGGATGGCCGAGTTCCTCGTGCAGGGCGAGGTGCCCCTCGGCCTTCTGGATGGTACCGCCGTGCAGTCCGAGGACCGCAAGGCTAAAGTCGAACGGCTGTTCGCAGGTGCTGGGCTCAGTCTGCGTGTGGTCGTTCGTCCCGACTGGTACTACTCGTAGGATCGGAGTTGAGATGATTCAGGAAACCCACGGCAACCTGCTTGACACCGATGCCGACGCTCTGGTCAACACCGTCAATACGGTCGGGGTGATGGGCAAGGGAATCGCCCTCCAGTTCAAGCGGGCGTTCCCTGCGAACTACAAGGCATACAAGCGGGCGTCCAATCAGGGTGCGGTCGAACTCGGCCGGATGTTCATCTGGGACGCGGGCCCCCTTGGGGGAGATGGCCCGCGGTACGTCATCAACTTCCCCACGAAGCAGCACTGGCGATCGAAGTCCAAGCTGTCGGATATCCGTGCCGGGCTCGATGACCTCGTACGGCAGCTCGAGGATCTCTCGATCAAGAGCATCGCTGTTCCGCCGCTTGGATGCGGCAACGGTGGCTTGCGCTGGGATCAGGTTCGGCCACTCATTGAGCAAGCCTTCGAGCAAGTCCCCGACGTCACCGTCTTCCTGTTTCCACCGGAAGGTGCTCCAGCAGCCACGGAGCAGCCGGTCCGGACCGAAACACCCAAGATGACGCCGGGCCGAGCAGCGCTCATCGGCATCATGCAGCGGTACCTGCCCTTCGCTGTCGAGATCACGGCGGTCGATATCCAGAAGGTCATGTACTTCATGCAGGAGTCGGGTGAACCGCTTCGCCTCAAGTACGCCAAGAGCCAGTACGGTCCATACGCGGACAACCTGCGGCAGGTGCTCAGCTCGATGGAGGGCCACTACATTCGCGGGACCGGCGACGGATCGGCGAAGGCGCTGGACTCGATCCCGTTCGAGATCCTAGATGCCGCCAAGCCCGCCGCAGCGGGCATGCTCGCCGAGCAGCCCGAGACGTCAGCTCGGATGGACCGAGTCACCCGCCTCATCGAGGGATTCGAGTCGACCTACGGGCTCGAGCTCCTTGCAACGGTCCACTGGGCGGCGCAGCGCGAGGAAGATGGGCGTCATCGGGTCGTATCACTTCCGCTTGATCAGGTCGAGCGGGTCGTCGGCTCATGGACCCGACGCAAGGAGCGCCTCTTCACGCCTCCGCACATCGCCAAGGCGTACGATCGGCTCCGGCAGCAAGGATGGCTAGACCCTGACGACTCGGCCGGCCTCTTCGCCAACACCTGACGACGGCCGAATGCCGCGCAGAGGCGTCTGTCCGCGTCGGCGGCGTCTAGAGCCGCCAGAGCTGAGCGAGCCTGTCGACGAGTTCCCCTTGACGGGCCTGCAGCACAGCCGGCGTCCAAGCGGGCAGGCTCAGGACCTGGGTGGTGAGAGCGAAGGGCGCTGCCTTGCCCTTTGACAGGAAGTACTTGTCCTTCTTGATCGTGAAGTCGTAGTTGCTCGCCTCGGGGTTCTTCCGCTTGTCGAGCAAGAGCAGGTTCGCCAGTCGGTGAACCCAGAACTGTCGCTCTTCTTCGCTGAAGGTCGACACCCAGTCGCTCGTCGCCGAGGGGCCCTGGGGGAGGACGTGCTCTACCGTGATGACCGGGTAGTCGTAGGAGGCGCCCCCGGACGAGATTGCCGAGTCGAGCCGCAGGAGGACGTACAGGCGCACGCGGGTCACCGTGTATATCTCGCCGTGAAGCCGCTCGATCGTTGCCGCTCGTTCCTCGGGTGCGAGTTGCAGCGGTGAGTCTTCAGCGTAGAGGGCGTCACCTTGTTCGATTGCCGTCAGCACCTTGCCGTAGCGCTCGACTCGGCGGGTGATATCGACCCGCCGGATGAGGATGCTGGCGGCGAGTCGCTCCAGGTCGACCAGGAAGCGAAAGAGTTGCTCGCTCGTGACCGTGGGGAGGCTCACGTACTTGATTGCTGGTGGGATCCAATCGAAGTTATCGAGGCGGTTCAGCCACCGCAGGGTGTCGTTCACCGCGTCGGCGCCGGTCGCCGACTTGTAGTCGCTCCGGGTGACGACTTCGTAGGCGTTCGAGAGCGGGACGAGCACGTCGTCGATGAACTGCCTACCGTCCGGCAACTCCTTCAGGACCTGCGCACGGAACTCTTTAAGGACCGATTCACGAGCCTTGGTCTTCCCGAAGACCATGCGTATGTGGGAGAAGAGGTCGGCGAATCCAGCACGGCCGAGGTCCTCCTCTTCGCTCTCCCACAGCTCTGTGTAGTGGCTCTGCTGAGCAACCGGGATCTGGCCGATAATCTCGGACTTCAAGATGTCGGAATGGGTGAGATCGAGTCCGCGCTCGTTCAGGACGGTGAAAATTCGGTAGGCAGACTCGATGTCCATCGTCGACACCATCACCAAGTAGGTGTAGTTGGCAACGAAAAGCGCGAACCCATCGCAGTCGGCTGGTTCGAGTACGGCGAGACGATCATCGAAGAGCTTCGCATTGGCAACGAAATTCCGGCGGCTGTCGGGCAGGCCGTCGACGGCCAACTGGCCGATCGACTCGATGCCAGCTCGGGTCTGGATCTGCTTCTCGAAGTACTCCTTGTCCCGGTCACGCTGCGTGAGCCGAGGACGGTCGACCGCTTGGGTGAGCGCATCGCCCTGCTGGAAGATCCTCTTCTCCAGCGCCTCCGCAATCTTGGGAGTGGTGCGCTCCCGAAGCACGCTCAGCAAGATCGTCAGGGTCGTGAGCCTTTGTTGCCCGTCGACGACCGCGGCCGCGGGATCTCCCTCAGCCTTGACGAGCACGACGCTGCCGAGGAAGTAGGGGTCGGGCTCCTGCGCCTTCGTAGCTCTAGTGGCGGAGAGCAGATCGTCGAACATTTCGCCAGCCTGCTCGGTCGTCCAAGCGTATGGCCGTTGATAGCTGGGAATCGTGAACTGATAGTCGTCGCTGAAGATGTGGACGACTGCCTTCTCGACCGCCTTGATCCCGCTGCCAGCCACAGTGATCATCATTTCACGGCGCCGGCGCCGTAGTTGACCGAGGAGGACGCGGTATCGCCTCGGGACGATGTCAAGGCGCCGCGGGGCCTCCTCATGGGGCCCGCTCTTCTACCGGATCTTCTACCGGACGGGTTGAAATCGGGTAGAAGCGGTCAGCACGGTCCAGCATCCCAATCTGCAAAAGCCCTGTTCAGAGGCA
>JALZBN010000180.1 GCA_030947365.1 Actinomycetota bacterium | reverse complement strand
TCTCAACGCGGCGCGCGCCGGCAACGTCACGATCGCCAACGCGGTGGGCAACGGCGTGGCCGACGACAAGCTCCTCTACACCTACGTTCCCGAAATGATCGAGTACTACCTCGGCGAGCAACCGGTACTGCCCAACGTGCCCACGTTCCGCCTCGACGACCCCGACCAGCGAGCCCACGTCTTGGGACGACTCGATCAACTGGTGCTCAAGCCGGTCGACGGCTCGGGGGGGAAGGGTCTGGTGATCGGTCGCCAGGCGAGCGACGAAGAACTGGCCGCGGTCGAGCGGGCCTTGGTCGCCAACCCCCGGGGATGGATCGCCCAGGAAGTCGTCGAGCTGTCGACCGCGCCGACGCGCGCCGGCGACCGCCTCCAACCTCGACACCTCGACCTACGCCCGTTCGCAGTCAACGACGGCGACCGGGTGTGGGTGGTGCCGGGCGGCCTGACCCGTGTGGCCCTCGAAGAGGGCAGCCTCATCGTCAACTCCAGCCGCGGCGGCGGCAGCAAGGACACGTGGGTGCTGGCGGGCTCCGGCGATCGCCTGCATCGATCGCCCGCGCCGGCCGTGGCGCGCGCCGAGTACGCGCCGGAGCCGTCGCGCACCGGTTTCCGCCCCGACCCCGGGCCACCGACGGCGCAAGCGGCGCAGCAGCAGCAGGCCGGCGCGCCGTGCTGAGCCGCATCGCCGAGTCGCTCTACTGGGTCGGGCGCTACGTCGAGCGCGCCGAAGACACGGCGCGCATCCTCGACGTGCACGTGCACCGCATCCTCGAGGACCCAACCGTCGAGGAAGAGGCCGAGTGCCGCACGCTGCTCGGCGTCATGGGCGTGCCCGTTCCCGAGGGCGACCTCGACGCGACGCGAGCGGTGCAGATTTTGGCCTTCGACGCGTCCGACGCCTGTGCGATCGTTGGGTCTCTCATGGCGGCGCGTGAGAACGCCCGGGGTGCACGCGAGGTGCTCTCGTCGGAGATGTGGGAGTGCCTGAACGCCACCTACAACGCCCTTGGGTCGCAGGTTCGCAACGCCGCCGGCGTAGGCCCGCACGCCTTCTTCCAGTTCGTCAAGGAACGGGCCGCGATCATGGCCGGGCTAGCCGAGTCGACAATGCCGCGTGACGACGGCTGGCGCTTTCTCGTGCTCGGCCGCAGCCTCGAGCGGGTCGACATGACCGCCCGGCTCGTGTTCACCGCCTTCGGCCATCCCGACGCGTCCCCCGACTGGGTCACGACCCTTCGAAGCTGCTCGGCCCACGAGGCCTTCCTCCGCACCTACCGGCGCGGGGTCGACTCGTCGTCGGCGGCCGAGTTCTTGCTGCTCGACCGGCTCTTCCCTCGCTCGGCGTTCTACGCCATCGGCGACGCCGAGCGCTGCCTGGCCGAGCTCGGGCCAAGCGCGGGCCGCTCCGGCACCGAAGACGAGGCCCGCCGGATCCTCGGCCGGGCTCGCAACGAGCTCGAGTTCGCCCATGTCAGCGAGCTGCTCGCCGACCTTCCCACCCACCTCCAGTCGCTCCAGAAGGCGTGCGCCCAAGCGGGAGAAGCCGTCGGGCGGCGCTTCTTCCGCCACACCGCGGCCGTCGAGTGGCAACGAGAAGAAGTGATGGGAGCGTGAGTTGGCGGTTGGAGATCCGCCACACGTCGGGCTACCGCTACGCCGGTGAGGTGACCTCGTCGTACAACGAGGCCCGTGTCACCCCGCTGTCGACGCACCGCCAAATGGCGCTGGAGACCTCGGTCACGGTGATCCCGGCCGTGCCGACCTTTCGCTACTGGGACTACTGGGGCACGCTCGTCGACGCCTTCGACGTGCACGTGCCCCATACTGAGCTGTCCGTCATCGGTGAGTCGGTCGTGGAGACATCGGAGCCGGAAACGTCGAGCCCGAGGGCGACGTGGGACGACCTGCGCCGGCCTGAAGTGACCGACAGCTTTGCCGAACTGTTGGCGGCGACGGCGCGGGTGCCCGATCTGTCGGACAATGAGGAGATGAGCGACCTCCTCCCCCGGCTGGCGGCGTACCCGACACCGGAGGCCGCTGTTGGCGCCAGCGTCGAGTGGGTCCGTGGTCGCCTCACCTACAAGAAGGGCAGCACCGAGGTGACGAGCACCGCGGCCGACGCGCTGAGCGGAGGCACCGGCGTCTGCCAGGACTACACCCACCTCACGCTCGCCGTTCTCCGTGGCATCGGGATCCCAGCGCGCTACGTCTCCGGATACCTGCATCCGTCGTCGGACGCCACTGTCGGCACGACGGCCATCGGCGAGAGCCACGCGTGGGTCGAGGCCTGGGCCGGCGACTGGTGGGGCGTCGATCCCACCCACGGGCGCCCCGTCGGCGAGCGCCACGTGGTCGTCGGCCGCGGCCGCGAGTACGGCGACATCGCGCCGCTGAAGGGCATCTACCACGGCGCGCCGGCTTCGGCGATGAACGTGTCGGTCGAGCTCACCCGCTTGGCATGAGCGAGCTCCTTTCGAGTCCGGCCGCTGATCTCCTCGCGGGAGGTGGCACCGACGAGGCCGACGCCGGGCCGCTGGCGCGCCTGCTGGCCGACACCCTCGTGCGCCAGGAAGGCCCCGAGCTGGCAGGCCTGGTGGCCCGGGTGCAGTCACTCACCGGCGCGAACGGAGAGGGTGAGAATGAGCTCGAGGAGTTCCTCGCCCAGATCGACGTGCCGACAGCAACCCGCCTCGTGCGCGCGTTCACGGTGTGGTTCCACCTCGCCAACCTGGGCCAGCAGGTGCGGCAGGTGGAAGACCTCGGGCGGGAGCGGTCGAAGCAGCCCACCTGGCTGCACGAGACCGTCGACCGCATCCTCGAAGCCGACGTCGACCCTGGGTTGCTCGCGTCGGTCGTGGAGCGCCTGGAGTTGCGACCGGTCTTCACCGCCCACCCCACCGAAGCCGTCCGCCAGTCGTTGCTGGGCACGCTGCGCGACGTCGCCGACCTCCTCTACCGCCGGTCAGACCCGCTGCGCTCGTCGGCCGACGAAGCCCGCATCAACCGACGGCTGGCCGAGTTCGTCGACGTCTTGTGGCAAACCGACGAGTTGCGCGACGAGGCACCCGAACCCGAAGAGGAAGCCGGCACCGTCCTCTGGCACCTCGACGACCTCCTCACCGAAGTCGTGCCCGACCTCCTCGAAGACCTCGACCTCGAGTTGGCGCGCCTGGGTGTCGACCTGCCGGTGACGGCGCGCCCGGTGCGCTTCGGCACCTGGGTGGGAGGCGATCGCGACGGCAACCCCAAGGTCACCCCTGCGGTGACGCTCGCGGCCCTCAGCGCCCAACACGAGCACGCCCTCGACGACCTGATCGGCGCGATCGACGGGGTGGCGCGGGTCTTGGCCAGCTCCACCCGGGTCGTCGACATCTCGCCCGTTCTCGCCGACGGGCTCGACCAAGACCGCCTCCTCCTGCCCGACGTGCACGCCTGGGCCAGCCGGGCCTTCGCCACCGAGCCCTATCGCCTGAAGTGCGCGTACATCCGGGCGCGCCTCATCGCGGCGCGAGACGCCGCTCGCAGGGGCGTGCCCCCGGCCGACGCGCCGGGCTACCGATCAGCTGCCGACCTGCTCGCCGACCTGGCCCAGATGGAATCGTCGCTCGTCGCCAACCGGGGCGAGTTGCTGGCGCACGGCACGCTCCGGCGCGCCATGCGCATGGCGGCCACATCGGGCTTCCATTTGGCGACGATGGACATTCGCGAGCACGCGGCGCGCCTCCAGGCCGTGGTCGCCTCCCTCATCGACCGCTTCGGCCACGCGCCGGGCCCCTACGCCGAGCTCGACGCCGAGGAACGCCACCAGGTGCTCTCCCAGGAGCTGTCGAGCCGGCGCCCGTTGCGCGCTCCCGCGGCCCG
>JALZBN010000179.1 GCA_030947365.1 Actinomycetota bacterium | reverse complement strand
CGACGAGTCTCTTGCGCTTGAGCTGTGGTTTGCGAGCGCCAGGCCGTCACCGATCAAGACGACGGCGATACCGACACAGGCGACGGCTCGCATCCAGAAGTTGTCGGTCATCGCTTGATCCCCTTCCCGGTCGTGGCGGGATCCTTCTTATTGATCGGCAGACCGGTGCAAGGGCCTGAGGCCGTTCTCGGCCACCCTAGGGGCGCAACTCCTTGAGTGGCGGCGCCGGCCGTGTAAGAGTCGGGGCGGGCGTACGGCCCAGGGGGTCAGATTGACGCGGCACTCGAAGATCTATGTCTGGCTCGCCGGCTTGGTATGCATCACAGCCGCGGTGGCTTCGCCGGTCGCAGCACACGGCGACGCCGGCACGGCTCCCGACAATCCGTTGGCCGACCCATCCTCGAAAGTCGCGTCGCGGGTCGCCCAGACGGTCACCCAGTTGGCCCAGGCGCCAGCGGGAGCGGTTTCCGCCTCGTTGTCCAACGACCTCGTGCACGTCGACAACGACGGCCGCATTGAACTTGCTGTTCGGAGCGTCGCTGGCCCCGGCCCCGGCGAGGAAAACGACCTTGCCAACCTCGGTGCCGCGGAGCTGCGCAGCCTGTCACGACCCGGCGCGCCGGCGAACGCCGGTGGGCTCATCGAGGCGTGGCTGCCGTACGACAAGGTCTTTACGGCCGCGGCCCTCGGTTGGGTGAGCTCGATCGCGCCGCCGGCCTACGCGCACGTCAGTGCCGCACCCTCGGGCGACACCGTGTCGGCCGGCGTCAATTCCCTCAACGCCGCCGCCCTCCACGCCAAGGGCATCACCGGCTCGGGCGTGACTGTCGGGGTCATCTCCGATGGCGTGACGAGCTTGGCCACGTCGCAGGCCGCCAACGAGCTACCGAACGTCACCCTCGTCGGCGGGCCCGGCGCGGGCGACGAGGGAACCGCAATGCTGGAGATCGCTCACGACATGGCACCCGGGGCCTCCCTGGCGTTCGCGCCGGCGGGCAACGACCTCCTCTCCTTCGTCAACGCGCTCAACACCCTTGCGGCGGCCAAGGTCAACGTGATCGTCCACGACGTCGCCTTCGACACCGAGCCCGTCTTCGAGGAGGGCTTCATCGCCCAGACGATCGACGACCTGTCTCGATCCTCCGGCATCTCCGTCTACGCCGCCGCCGGCAACGTCGGCGATGCACATGTCCGAGTGCCGGCCGTCGGCACGGGCAAAGGCCCCGACAACAAGGCCGGACCGTTTGCCAACTGCACGAAACAGCCGACGAACACCGTCGCCATCGCGCCGGGCGGAGACACCACGTTCGACATCGGATCCTTTGGTCCGCCGGCCCCTAAGACCACTGTCGTTCTCCAGTGGAGCGAGCCGTCGGCCCAGGTTGCCGGTCACGGAGGTTTCACGAATCTCGATCTCTACGTCATGGACGAAGGGCTGACGACGTGCATCGGCGAGAGCGACGACGTCCAGGCCAGCGGAGTCGGTGACACGTTGGAGGCGCTCGTCGGTCAACCGCCGACGGATCAACGGGTGAAGATCGTCGTCAACGTCGCCGGCACCTCTTCGGCCGTCTCGCCGCCCGTGCTCGACCTCCGATGGCGCAACTCGGTGTCGCTCGACACGCCGTCGCAGGTGAGCAGCATCAATCCCAACAACAACTTCACCACCGGACTCCCGGCCTCGGTGGCCGCCCTCGACGCCAAGACCAACCAGATGGAGACCTACAGCGCGGCGGGGCCTGTACAACTGGGCTCCACGACGACCTGTCCCGACGATGGCGCCGGACCGTGCACGGGGGTCGCAGGGCCACCGCTCGTCAATCTCGGTTCGCCGACGTTTGCGGGTGTCGACGACGTGGCCGTCAGCGGCGCAGGAGGCTTCCCCAACCCGTTCCGCGGCACCTCTGCGGCCGTCCCTCACGCCGGGGGTTGCGACGCGCTCGTTCGTCAAGCGATCGGCGCGCCGGCGGCGCCGGTGCTCACGATTCGTGACCGCCTGGTGGCGTCAGCTCACGACATCGCTCCTTCTGGCGCCGATAATCGCAGTGGCAACGGTCTGCTCGACTGCGCCGCAGCCGCTCGCATCTCCAACCTGTCGGTGACGGCCACGGCGACGCCGGCCGGCGTCAAGGCTGGAGACACCCTCACCTACGCGCTGAACGTGAAGAACGACGGTCCCGACGACGCCGTCCCCTTCGCCGTCGTCGATGCCCTACCGGTCGGCACCGGGGTCACCGTTTCGCCGGCGACCTGCACCGCCAGCCCGCCTGCAGCCGGCGCGCCCCAAGTGGTCAGCTGTCCGCAGGAGGCGCTGGGCAAGGGCCAGAGCCGGAGCTTCACACTTACAGCGACCGCGGGCTCGGTCCCTGACAGCACGGTTTCGCTCGTCAACACCTCCACCGTCGTGAGCCCGTTCGACAACTCCCCCGCGGACAACACGGCGACCGTTTCGACGGCCTTCGACGGACCGCTGTCGGCGATTGACGCGGGTGGGCCGATAGCCGGTGAGCCTCTTGCCCGCACTGGCGACAACCAGGCCACGATGCTTTGGTACGGCGTCGGCCTTGTTCTGGCCGGCGCGTCGCTGTGGCTGGTCGGCCTCGACCGCTGGGCGCGGCGAAGGCACCGCACAGCGCCCAGCTCCCCGTGACTGTTCGCGCCCGAGTTCTCCGAATCGGGGTCACCGCCGCCGCCATCGCCCTGCTGGCCGGCGCCTGCGCCGACGACAGCACTCCCGTGGCCTCTGGGGGCTCGACTTCGAGCTCCACCTCCGTTCCAGCCGACTCCAGCCAGACACCCTCGAAGGTGCCGCCCAGCGTCAGCGATGTCGCCGGGCGCGTCGCCGCTGACCGCCAGAGTGGCAGCGCCGATCTTTCGGGCTCATCGACGGCGTTTCTCCATGTGCGCCCCGACGGCAAGATCGAGCTGGTGCTGCGCTCCGCCGACCCGATCACCGCCGACCGCCAGGCGGCGCTCACCGGCCTCGGTGTCGATGTCGTCGGGACGGTGGGCGCGAACAGTGTCCAGGTGTGGGTGCCCGCCGACAAGGTCGACGACGTCGGCGCACTGCCGTGGGTGGCTTCGGTCTCGCCGCCCAGCTACTCGCGGGTCGGCGGCTGATCCACCCTCGCTAGCCTCGTTCGCCATGACAGGAAAGCTCGAGGGGAGCCTCGTCGTGATCGTGGCCGAAGCGGACGGCGCGCCGAGGATGGCCCGGTTGGCCGACGAGCTACGGGCTCATGGAGGTCGAGTCGCGGTGTTCGCGTCCGACGGCGACCCCGGCGAGGTCGATGCCGTCGTAGAGCTGGTGGCCGAGCTAGGCGGAGGCGCCGGCTCGAGCGGCCGGGAGCGGGAGGCGCAGTGAGGCCGGTGATCGGGATCTCGGCGTATCCGAGAGTCGTGGAGACGAGCACCGGCGCGACCCTCCTGCACACGGCGTCGCGCTTCTATGTCGAGAGCGTCGAGCGGGCCGGAGGGGTGCCGGTGGTCCTTCCGGTGCTGGCGCCCGAGCTCGTCGACGACCTCGTTCCCGCAGTCCATGCGGTCCTGCTTACGGGCGGCGGCGACATCCAACCGTCTCGTTACCGAGCCAAGCCGCTGTCGGAGACTCGGGGGGTCGACCCGGCGCGCGACGCGTTCGACATCCGGCTGCTCGAGTGCGCCATTGCCGCCGACCTCCCCGTGCTCGCCACCTGCCGGGGCATGCAGGTGGTCAACGTCGCCCTCGGGGGCTCGCTGGTGCAGCACGTTCCGGCCGTCACCGGCCAAGACCACGACCACTGTGAGCGCTGGCGCGAGGGTGTGCACCGGGTCAAGATCGAGTCCGACAGCCACCTCGCCGAGGCCTTGGGCACGACGGAGGTG
>JALZBN010000178.1 GCA_030947365.1 Actinomycetota bacterium | reverse complement strand
CAAATCGATCCCTGCGGCGGTTGCGGCCGGACGAAAGCCGTCAACGGTGTCACCCACCACCTCGGCCACATCTGTCGCCCGTAACTCGAGCGAAAAGCGGCGTGAACCGAGCTTCGCCAGTTCCAGCAGATCCTGCACGAGTCGCTCCAAGCGCCGGGCCTCAGCCAGGATGACCGAGGCAGCCTGCCCGGGGTCGGGCGCCCGACCTTCGGCGAGGGCCTCGGCAAAGCCCCGGATCGAGGTCAGAGGCGTACGTAGGTCGTGCGACACCGAGAGGAGGAACTGGCGCTCGAGACCCTGCGATCGCTCGAGCTCGGCGGCCATCGTGTTGATCGACCGAGCCAAGCTCTCGAGCTCCCGGCCGTCGGCCGCCTCCTCGGGCACACGTGCCGCCAGGTCGCCTGCGGCGATGCGGCGCGTGGCTCCTTCGGCCTCGCGAAGCGGCCGGGTGAGTCGCCGGCCCAGGTTGGCGGCCACGGCTCCTGCCACGGCGAGGGTCAATCCGCCGGCCAAGAGGATCCACAGCCCGACTGCCGGACGGGCGCTGCCGACCCTGCGGGTCAGAACCAGCACCAGGAGGGCCCGGGGCCGGATCGCGGGAGCGGCGGCATAGACAAGCGAGCCGTTGGCGCCCGTCACGGTCTTGCCGGTACGAAGGCGCCCGACGTCGAGGTCGTCGAGGGTGATGCCGGACGGGGGGGTATCGGTCGTACGGCCCGCGGGTCCGAAACGCAGAACGGCAGCGCCTTCTAGTTTTAGAGCCGCGCCCACGGCGCGCAGAACCTGGGCACTCTGTGTGTCATCAGCGGTCTCCGCCAGTCGTTCGGCCTGGCGACCGAGCTCTTCACGAGCGTCGCGCCGCGCGACCCATTGCGACAGTACGAGCGTGCCGAGGCTCGCGACGAGAAGCGCGCCGGCGACGACCGCGATCATCGTCAGCGTGATGCGCCGAGTCATAGCGTTAGGAGTTGGCTATCCAAGCCGGTAACCGACGCCCCACACCGTCGCTAGCGGGAACGACTCTCCGAGCTTCTTGCGGAGCTGGCGCACATGAACGTCGACGGTGCGTTCGTCGCCGTACCAGCCCGAGCCCCAGACACCGTCGAGAATCTGCTGGCGCGAGAGAGCCAAGCCGGTGTTCTCGGCCAGGTATCGCAGCAGGTCGAACTCCCGCGCGGCCAGGGCCACCACTTCGCCCGCCACCCGGGCCTCGCGCCGGCCGATGTCGACCTCGACGTTACCGACGCTACGAACATCGGGCTCCTCGTTGACCCCCTCGGCCCGCCGTAGGATCGCCTTGACCCGGGCCACCAACTCTCGTGGCGAGAAGGGCTTGGTGACGTAGTCGTCAGCGCCCAGCTCGAGTCCGAGCACTCGGTCGATCTCATCGTCGCGGGCGGTGAGCATGAGCACCGGGACGCTGTTCGAGGAACGAAGGCGTCGGCACACCTCCATCCCGTCGAGTGCGCCGGGCAGGCCGACGTCGAGAATCACCATTCGGGGGTGCTGCTCACCGACCGCCCGCAGTCCTTGCGTGCCGTCGGCGGCCTGCACAACCCGGAACCCCTCTTGGCGAAGGTAGAGCTCGACGAGATCGGCTATGTGGGGGTCGTCCTCGACAACCACAATCGTCCCGGCATCGTCGGTCATTCCCATAGACCGTACCGGGGCACAACTGAGATTGAGGGTTCAGTGTAAGTTTGAGTCTCCAGTGCTCGACGCGATCATCGCTTCCCACCGGCAGGCCGCCGAAGCGGATACCCGGCTCCTCGACGATCTTGTCGCCACGGCGCGTGCGAGCGGCGAGACCCGGCCCTTCATTGAAGCATTGCGCAGCGCCAAGGATCTCGCAGTCATCGCCGAGATCAAGCGGCGCTCACCGTCGGCCGGCACCCTGGCTCCGAACCTCGTCGCCGCCGACACGGCTATGGGCTATGCGCAGGGGGGTGCCGCGGCGCTGTCGGTCCTCACCGACGACGAGTTCTTCGGCGGCTCGCCGGGCGATCTGCGCGCTGCCCGCGCCGCATGCGCCCTACCCGTGCTCCGCAAAGACTTCACCGTGTCTGAAGCCGATGTCTGCGACGCCCGCATCATGGGTGCCGACGCCGTCCTGTTGATCGTCGCGGCGCTCAGCGATGAGGAGCTGCAATGCTTCCGCGAGCTTGCCGTGGGTTTGGGGATGGCCGCACTCGTCGAAGTGCACACGGCCGACGAGCTCGAGCGGGCCATAGCGGCCGGCGCCGATCTCGTGGGTGTGAATTCGAGGAACCTTCAGACCTTCGAAGTCGACCTCGACGTCGTAGAGCGCCTGGCGCGCCGCATTCCTGAAGATGTCGTCAAAGTGGCCGAGTCCGGCGTCAAGGATCCCGACGACGCCCGCCGGTTGGCCGAATGCGGCTACGACGCCGTGCTGGTCGGCACGAGCCTCGTCACGTCGGCAAATCCGGCTGCGGTCATCCGCAGCTTGCGGGTAGCTTCGACGACGTGTTGCTAAGGCCGACGTGTTCGTAGAGCCGACGTGTTTGTAAAGCCGACGTGTTTTTAGAGCCGACGTGTTTGTAAAACTCTGCGGCACGACGAGCGAAGAGGACGCACTCCTCGCGGTTGCAATGGGCGCCGACGCCGTCGGATTCGTGTTCGCGCCCTCGCCGCGCCAGGTCCGGCCAACCGTCGTGGGCGACATCATCAAGAGGCTGCCACCGCAGGTGATGACGGTTGGTGTCTTTCGCGACGAGATCCCCGAGCGGGTCGTCGAGATCGTCAACGGGATCGGCCTGCGGGCAGCCCAGCTCCACGGCCACGAGTCTGCCGATCAGGCCCGCTGGATTCGCGAACGGGTGCCGTTCCTCATCCAGGCGTTTCCTGCCGGCGGCCGGTCGATTGTGCAGGCGCGAGATTTCGGCGCCGACGCCATCATGATCGACGCGCCGTCTCCCGGTTCAGGTGAGGTCTTCGACTGGAGCCTCGCCGACGGTGTGCCCGACGGAATGCGGCTCCTGCTGGCCGGCGGCCTCACCGCGACCAACGTCGCCGAGGCCATCGCCCGGGTGAATCCTTGGGGCGTCGATGTGGCAACAGGCGTGGAGTCGTCTCCAGGGCACAAAGACCCGGTGAAGGTGCGGGCCTTCGTTGCGGCGGCCAAGGCCGCCAGCCAGCATCCCTACGAGGGCGACGACGACGCCATGCCCTACGACTGGGAGGAGACCGGAGGATGAGCGACGTTCGCCTCATGGCCGAGCCCGCGGCGGGCGGCCGATTCGGCGAATTCGGCGGCCGGTTCCTTCCCGAGTCGCTGGTGCCCGCCTGTGCGGAGCTGGAGGGCGCGTTCATCGAAGCGTGGGCCGACGCCGCCTTCCACGCCGAGTTCGAGGCGCTGCTCCGTGATTACGCGGGCCGCCCGACGCCCGTCACTGAATGTCACCGGCTGTCTGAGCAGTTGGGGATCCGGCTCCTGCTCAAGCGCGAAGACCTGGCTCACACGGGCTCCCACAAGATCAACAACGTGCTGGGCCAGGCCCTTCTCACACGGCGGATGGGAAAGCCCCGGGTCATCGCCGAGACCGGCGCCGGCCAACATGGCGTCGCCACCGCCACGGCGGCAGCGCTGTTCGGGCTCGAATGCACCGTCTACATGGGCGAGATCGACGTTGAGCGGCAGGCGCTGAACGTGTTCCGCATGAAGCTGCTCGGCGCCGAGGTCATCGGGGTGGGGTCGGGGAGTCGCACGCTGAAGGACGCGATCAACGAGACACTTCGTGACTGGGTGGCCAGTGTCGAGAGCACCCATTACTGCCTAGGCTCCGTCGTCGGCCCGCATCCCTTCCCGTGGATGGTGCGGGAGTTCCAGCGGGTCGTGGGTGAGGAAGCCCGAGAGCAGTGTCGG
>JALZBN010000177.1 GCA_030947365.1 Actinomycetota bacterium | reverse complement strand
GCGGCCGGGGGCGGGGGCACCGACGAGTTCGTGAGCTTCGGCAAGCTCGGCAACAAGCAGCTGGGCGCCGGAAAGACCCGCACCACCTTCGCCGACGTGGCCGGGTCCAACGAGGCCCTCGTCGAGCTGGCCGAGGTACGTGACTACCTCGCCGATCCCGCCGCGTTCAAGAACATGGGCGCCCTGCCCCCGAAGGGCGTGCTGATCGTGGGGCCGCCGGGGTGCGGCAAGACCTTGCTCGCACGCGCCGTTGCCGGCGAGGCCAAGGCCAACTTCTTTTCCATCTCCGGCTCCGAGTTCGTCGAGTCTTTGGTCGGCGTCGGCGCGGCCCGGGTGAGAGACCTCTTCGCCCAGGCCCGCGCCGCCTCGCCGTCGATCCTGTTCATCGACGAGCTCGACGCCGTCGGGCGCCAGCGCGGCGCCGGACTGGGTGGTGGCCACGACGAGCGTGAGCAGACCCTCAACGAGATGCTGGTGCAGATGGACGGCTTCTCGCCCACCGAGGGCGTCGCCGTGCTGGCCGCCACCAACCGGGTCGACATCTTGGACCCCGCCCTGCTGCGCCCCGGACGCTTCGACCGCCACATCACCGTCGAGCGCCCCGACCGCGACGGGCGCCTCGCCATCCTGCGCCTCCACGCCAGGGGCAAGCGCCTCGTCGACCCTGAGGCCGACCTCATCGAGATCGCCCGGCGCACGCCCGGCTTCACCGGCGCGGACCTGGCCAGCGTGCTCAACGAGGGCGCCCTGCTCGCGGTGCGTGACCGCTCCCAAGGCATCGAGCGCCACCACTTGCAGGAAGCGGTCGAGCGGGTCATCGGCGGGCCGCGCCGCAAGGCCATGATCATCTCCGCCGAAGACAAGCGCCGCATCGCCTACCACGAGGCCGGCCACGCAGTCGTGGCCGCGGCCCTCGACGAGGCCGAAGGTCTCGAGAAGGTCTCGGTCGTCGCCCGGGGCCGGGGCATCGGCCACCTCGCCGTGCTCACCGAGGAGAAGCTGCTGCCCACCCGCCACGACATGGAGGCCCAGGTGGCCATCGCCATGGCCGGCGTGGCCGCGGAGGAGATGCTGTTCGGCGAGCCGTCGATCGGCGCCGAGTCCGACCTCGAGCGGGCCACCAACACGGCGCGCGACATGGCCGGGCGCTACGGCATGAGCATGCGCCTCGGACGGGTGCGGGTGCTCAGCGAGCACCGCGAGGTGTTCTTGGGGCGCGACTACCTGTCGACGCGCGATGTGTCCCAGCCCACCCTCGAGCACCTCGACGCCGAGGTGCGCCGCATCCTCGACGAGCAGGAGGCCGCGGCGCGGTCGATCCTCACCACCAACCGTCCCACCCTCGACGCCCTCGCCGAACAACTCATGACGAGGGAGACCATCCAGGGCGAAGAGCTCAAGACCGCCCTGCGAGGTGTGCAGGCCCCCGGGTGACCACCACCGCCTTGCCGCCGGCTGCGACTCAGGCTCCGCCCCCGCCGCGGGGTAGGTTGATCGCGGAGCAGGTGGGGGTCGTGGAGGGCCAGGGGAAAATGAGCGTCTCGAGCGCAAGCCCATCGGGCGAGGAGCGCCCTGGCGGCGCGGGTCCCACCGCGATCGGTGGGCCCTATCCCGAAACGCTGCTCAACGACCTCGAAGAGCTGGGCCTCAACGGTTCGCAGGCCCGGGTGCTGCTGGCCCTGCTCCAACTCGGCTCCGGCAACAGCACCGAGATCGCCCGCCTGGCCCAGGTGCCCCGCACCGCGGTCTACCCGTTGCTCCAAGAGCTCGGGTCGAAGCGGTTGGCGGCGCGGGTCAGCTCCGACGGACCGGCGGTATGGGCCTCTCCGGGGCGCGACGAAGTGCTCAACCGTCTCGACGCGGCCCACGAGACGCGCATGCGCGAGCAGCAGGCGCGCGCCGTGCGGGTGCGCAAGACGCTCGAAGAAGTCGTGCCCGCGGTCGCCGGCAACACCCTCCCCTTCGTGCAGTTCATCCCCGGCGCGGCCCAGGCCCGCGAGGTCTACGAGCAGCTCGTCGCCAGTGCCACCACCGAGTTGCTGGTGTTCAGCCGGCCGCCCTACTCGTCGCCGGCCGCGCCGGTGAACCCGGTGCTCAGCGATTCGCTGGCGCGGGGCGTGAAGGTGCAGGTGCTCTTCGAGTCGCCCACCGCGGATTCCGCCGAGCAGCGCCGCCACATGTTCGACACCTACGCCCAACTCGGTGTCGAGGCCCGCATGCTCGACCGCCTGCCGGTGAAGCTCGTCATCGTCGACGGCCACACCGTGCTGGTCACGATCCCCGATCCCAACATGCCCGACGGCGGCTTCCCCACCAGCTTGCTGGTTGAAAACGAGGACTACGCCGCCCTCGAGACTAAGACGTTCGAAACCTACTGGGCCCTTGGAAAGGGCCTGGGCGAATGACAGGAGACGCAATGCCCCAGCTCGGAACGCCCCAGCCCGCAACGCCCCAGCTGGCAATGCCACGACTCGCACTCGCACGAAACCCGCGCCGCGTCGGTGTGGCCATGGCCATGGCCGCCGCCATCGTCGTCGGGCTCACGTCGTTCGCATGGGCCTGCGTCACGGCCGACGGGCCCTACGTCGACCCGCTGTTCATGCGCAAGGCGCCGGTCGCCCAAGACGTCGTCGTGCAGGGCGGGCACTGGGCCAGTACCCAGCCGGTCACGCTCGACTGGCGCACCTCGTCGTCGGTCGTCGCCGCCCCGCTCGGCTCGGCCACGGTCACCGATTCCGGCACCTTCTCCAGCGTTGTCAAGGTGCCCCAGTTCGCCCCCGGCTACTACTACATCGCCGTCAGCCAGAACGGTGTCACCCGGTCGGTACCCTTCGAGGTCGCCATCGCCTCCAACCCCGAGGCAGCCACGCCGGTCGTCGCTGAAGCCGCGTCGGGCCAGCAGTGGAGCGGCCTGCGCGCCGGATCGAACACCGGTGGCCTGGCCGACGTGAGCCAGTCCTCGTCGACGAGCCCGTTCGGCTCATCCATGATGGTGGCGCTCGTGATTGGCGCCGGCGTTGTCGCCCTCGCGGCCTGCGTGGTCGTCGAGCGTCGCCGTCCGGTGCGGGCCCGTCAGCGCAGCTAACACCGGCGGGGCGCCGTGGGTCACGTGCGAGGCCGAGGGTTGCACCGGGGCCCGGCTCGACGGCGCGCCGCGGTGTGTCGCCCATCTCGACGAAGACGGCCTCATCCAATGGCTGGCGCGCGTTGACGCCGGCGCGCCGGTCGACGCCCGTGGCGTCGTGTTCAGCAAAGACCTGCTCGCCCGCGTCCTAGACGGCCGCACCCAGTTCTCCGGCGCGCGCTTCGACGGCGCCACCTTCGAGCGCGACGCGCCGTTCGACAAGATCACGTTCGACGGCACCACCTCCTTCGACGAGGCCACGTTCACCCGCAAGGCCGGGTTCGGCAGTTGCCGCTTCACCGGCGCGGCCACGTTCGCAGGCACCACCTTCGTCGGCCACCTGTGGTTCGTGGGCACCACGTGTGACGCGCCGGCCACCTTCGACAAGGCCACGTTCAGCGGCCCGGCGTGGTTCACCCAGGCCGTGTTCAACGATGGCGCCAGCTTCGCGGGAGTTCAGTTCGGCGGGCTGGCCGACTTCTCCAAGGCCACCTTCGGCGGCGATGCGACCTTTGCCACCACGACGTTCGCCCACGACCTCGGCGTCGACCGCGCCCACTTCGACCGGGCCCCGAGCTTCACCGGCGCGAGCTTCCGCGACAAGCGGCCATTACCGGCCTTCGACTCCGGCACCTCGGCGCTCACGTGGCCGTCGAGTCAGCCGCGGGTCGCACGCGCCGGAGGGCGCGCCGTTGCGATGGTCCGGCGCGTCTGGATACCGCTGCTGATCCTGCTGGTCATCGCCCTCGGCGCGCTGCTCTTCCGCGGCGGTGGCGTG
>JALZBN010000176.1 GCA_030947365.1 Actinomycetota bacterium | reverse complement strand
TCGCACGAGGTCGTGACAGTGGCCGCCAATCGGTCGAGGGATTGGCGGACGACGGGCTCGTCTTCGACGACGGGGACCAACCCAAGGTGGCGGTCGCGCCACTCGAGCGCCGCATCGCGCCGAAGGCAACCGAGTACGGGCGTGCCCAGCGGCCGAAGGGCATCGCGCAACATGTCCTCGTGGGTGTCGCTTCCCACCCGGTTGAGGATCACGCCGCCGAGTCGAATATGGGGATCGTAGGACCGGTAGCCGTGCACGAGGGCGGCGACGGATGCGCTCATCGAGGAGGCGTCGACCACGAGCAGGACAGGAGCCGAGAGGAGGGACGCCACGTGGGCGGTGCTGGCGACGGGGCCATCGGGATCGGCGGCACCGTCGAAAAGGCCCATGACACCCTCGACCACCGTCACGTCGCATCCTTCGCCGGCGCGCCCGGCCAGGGGACCGATCGCGTCGACACCACAGATCCACGGGTCGAGGTTGCGCCCCGGACGCCCTGTCGCGAGTGAGTGATAGCCGGGGTCGATGAAATCGGGACCCACCTTGGCCGCGCCGACGCGGAGACCGCGTGCGCGCATCGCAGCCATGAGTCCGGTCGCCACCGTCGTCTTTCCGACGCCGGAGTGGGTGCCCGCAATCACGACGCGGGGGCCGAGCTGGTGCATCGGTAGGGCATGGTAGGCACTGGCGGTCTCCGGGCCGGCCGGGAGTAGCCTGGCGTGGTGTTGCCCCGGACCGCCGTGTGCACTTGGCGCGCCGACGCCCTCGACGACGCCTGTTGCGCGTGACCGAGAAGTCCGAAGCGCCACCAGCAGTTGGCACGCTTCGAAAAGCGAGAGTCGTCTTGTGGGTCGCCGTCGCGGTAGCGGTTCCGATGGCCATCTTCGTGGCCATCTTGGCTACTCGCGCCCCGGCCGCGACCCGCGCCGCTGATTCACCGCTTCTGTCGCAACCGGCGCCCGACGTCTCTGCCGACACCATCGACGGCGCCCATCTGCGGCTGAGCGATCTCCGTGGCAAATGGGTCCTCGTCAACTTCTTCGCGACCTGGTGCATCCCGTGTGTCGAAGAGCATCCTGATCTGGTCAACTTCTCGACCGCGCACGAGCAAGCAGGCGACGCCCAGATCGTCGGTGTCGTCTACTCCGATTCGGTCGGCGCGGTGAAGGACTTCCGAGCACAAAAAGGGGGCACCTGGCCCATGCTCACCGATCCCGACGGCAAGATCGCCCTCGACTTCGGCGTGTCGGGTGTCCCGGAGTCGTTCCTCATCAACCCCGAAGGAATCGTGGTGTCCAAGATCATCGGTGGGATACAGCGACCCGAGCTCGAACGGCTCTTGGCGCGTGCCAAGGGCGCTCCACCCCGCTAACGCTTGGCCGGGGTCGCGGCGGTCGCTTCCTTCAGCACCGTTTCAGCCCAAACCTGTTGGTCGGCACTCGGCGCGCGTCCCGAGTACGCGGCGGCGGTGACGAGCTCGCCCACTTCTATCAGCCTCGCATCGGGAAGCACCGACGCGGCCAAGGCGGTTGTGTACTCGACTGGCGTCTCGTGGGGCTGGACCGGACGGTGCCGCTTCGTCCCGGCGCGCAACAGCCGGGCATAGAACCGGGTGGCCCAGGGGATCGGCTCGGAAGACTTCCGTACCAGGCGCTTGCGGACGACAAACCACACGACCAGCGTCGAAGCGGCCACGACGAGCGCCGGCCACACCTGCTTGAGCAGGCTCCAAAGCCGGGACCAGAGCGATTCGCCCATGGCCGCCTGGCGCGCCGTGAGCGAGCCGGTGGAATCGAATCGTTGCCATCCCGCGCCGGGGAACCAGACCTCGGCCCATGCAGTGGCGTCGCTGGCGCGGACGGCGAAGGCATCAGTCGCGCCCGACCGCTCGCCGGGTCGGAACCCCACCGCGAGGCGCGACGGTATTCCGAGGGTGCGCAACATGACGACCATTGCCGTCGCCACCCGCTCGACCCGTCCGCCTCGATCGACGAAGAGGAACTGCGAGACGACATCGCGGCCTCGGGGAACGGCGCTGTCGGTCGCTTTCAGTCGCATGTTCTCGCTCAGCCAGCGCTCGATCGCGACCGTCTTGTCGTACACGGTCGGCGCGCCGGCGGTGATCTGTTGCGCCAGCCGGCCGACCCCGGCATCGGCTGGGGGAGGAGCCGCGTAGCCGCTGATCTCCGCGGGCAGCGTGCCGTCCATGGGGTCGCTTTGACGAAGGGTGGCCTCGTTGGCACTCGCCCGAGAGCTTTCCACCACGTAGGTGGAGTGCCGCGGGATTGCCGGCCCTTCAACGAGGACACCGGCATAGCTGATGACATAGGAGCCTCGGGGAGAGATGACCCTGGTCGGCACGGGCGCGCCGACGATGACCTGGGCCGAGTCGGTCTCGATCGTGACCTTCTGCACCACTGTGTGCGCCGGATCGACGACCTCCCCGGGCTGAAGCGGCACCCGGAGGTCTTGGCTGCCACCGGGGTCGGTGTTGGTGTCTGAGACCGCCGAGAAACGCCAGCTACGCCCGGTCCACGTCTCATAGGTGCCGGCGCGCCAGGCGTCTGCCTCGGGCGCGGCAATCCGGAACACGATGGTGTCGTCCGCTTGTTTCCTCGACTCGGCGAGATTGAGCCCTGGCGCCAGGCCGAGCGGGGCGAGGGTTGCCGGGCCTTGGTCGCCGGCAGCCTCGCTGCGGGTGCGACTCGGCGGCGGCGACGGAGCGACGGCAACCAGCAAGGCGCCGAAGATGGCGGCGACCACGAGCACCATGGCGCTATCGCGCCCGGTCTGTCGCCAGCCCGATCGGACGGCGCCGTACGTAGGGAGGTGGGCCCGGTGGAGGGTCGCGGTCGTAACCGCAGCGAAGGCGCCCGCGCCGACGGCCCCGACCGTCCACGTCGTGTCGCCTGCACTCGTGACCAGGTAGACCAAGCTCGAGACCACGGCGAGGGCGAGGGCGGGCGGATCGGGCCAGTACAAGCTCAACAAGATGACGGCCATAGCGGCCGCGGCCGTGGGGCCGGTCGACGTTGAGGCGCCTCGGCCCGCGAAGCCCGACACGATAAACACGCCCGAGGCGATGAGCACCAGGCTGAAGAGGGTGTCGTGGGTCTTGCCCCGCGGGCGCACCCAAGTCGGGCCGCGGACAGCGGCGCAGGCCAGGCCTGGCAGCATGCCGGCGACGTAGAGCCAGATCGGTAGGTGCCAGTCGAGAATCGTGACGCCGCCAGTGGCTGCAGCCGCGCAACAGGCGCTGACCGCCACCGCGAAGGCGGCTACGAGCCCCACGTGTCCTCGTCACCATCGTCGCTGACGTCGACAGTGGCGCTCACGCCGTCGGCACTGCCGATCAATCGGGGAGGACCGGCAATCGCAGTCGCCAAGCGCCGGTTGACGTCGCGCTGCGAGGACACCGCCTCGATCACGGGACCGCCCACCTCCAGGGTCGCCAACCGCACCTCGTAGTCGCGCCGGAGCGCCTCGAAGGCGTACCACGCGGCGCGTCCGGCGGCCTGCTCGGCGGCATGGCCATGACCGGAGAGGTTGAGGACGATGAAGAGCTTCGGCGCGATCGGCTCGTCGACGTCCATCACCATGAGGTCGCCCGCGCGTGCGGTGGCGGGCCAGTGCACCCGCCGCAGGGCGTCGCCGCGGACGTAGGGTCGGACACCTCGCACGATGTCGCCGCTCACCGACGGCTGAGGCGCGCCGTCCGGAGCGCTGAAGGCCAGCTCGGGCAGCGGGACCCCCGGGTCAACGGGTCGCGCGCCGACGTAGATAGATTCCACAAACGGGACCCGCAGGTCGCGACCCCAACCCAGGAGCCCGCAAAGTCCGGTGCTCGACAGGTCGACTTCGAGCCGAGTGAAGACGCCACGAGGGCCGACGGTGCAAGGCATCTTGGCCGT
>JALZBN010000175.1 GCA_030947365.1 Actinomycetota bacterium | reverse complement strand
GCTGAGCTCCTTGACGAGCCGGCGCTTGCGTGTAGGCCCGAGACCGGCGATGTCGTCGAGCGCGCTTGCTGTCATTCTCTTGTTTCGCAGCTGGCGGTGATACGTGATGGCGAAGCGGTGGGCTTCGTCGCGGATCCGCTGGAGTAGGTACAGGGCCTCCGAGTTCCTAGGTATCCGAATCGGGTCAGCCTGGCCGGGGACAAAGACCTCCTCGAAGCGCTTCGCAAGTGCGGCGACAGCGACGCTGTCGCCGAGGCCCAGTTCCTCGACGACCTTGATGGCGACGCTGAGCTGACCCTTTCCACCGTCGACGAGGAGCAGGTTCGGTTCGTAGGCGAACTTCCGGGGCCGATCATCCGGCGGTCGCTTCCGCTCCACCAGCAGCGCGGTCAGGCGGCGCGTCAGCACCTCCTCCATCGCCGCGAAGTCGTCGTTGCCCGGCACTTCGCGGATCTTGAACCGGCGGTAGTCGCTCTTCTTCGACAGGGCGTCCTCCATCACCACCATTGAGCCGACGTAGTCACTGCCCTGGATGTGGCTCATGTCGAAGCACTCGATGCGCAGCGGCGCGTTGGGCAAGTCGAGTGCCTCTTGCAGCGCGTTGAGGGCACGGGCCCGCGCGTTGTGGTCAGAGGCCCGCTTCAGCCGGTGACGGACGAAAGCCTCCTTGGCGTTCTGTGTCACTGTCGCCTGCAGCTCGCGCCTGTCGCCCCGCTGAGGAACGCGGATGGAGACCCTCGTGCCCCGCACACCGCTCAGCCAGCGCTCGTAGAGATCGATGTCGTCGGGCTCGTCGGGCACGAGCACCCGCCGAGGAACCCCATCGGCCTCAACCTCGGCGTAAAGACCTTCGAGCACGTGGCCGACGAGCTGGGCGGGGGTCACGTCCTCCACCTTGTCGAGCACGAATCCCTTGCGTCCGACCATGCGGCCCTTGCGTACGAAGAACACCTGCACCGACGCCTCCAGCTCGTCGTCGGCGATACCGACGACGTCGAGGTCGTCGGGCCGCTCGGTGACCATCCCTTGCTTCTCGATGGCCTTGCGCACCGTCATGAGGCGGTCGCGCAGGCGCGCCGCCCGCTCGAACTCGAGCTCGTCGGCGGCCTCGTGCATCTGGCGTTCGAGGCGGCGCACGACGGGCTGCGTGTCGCCATCGAGGAAGTCGACCAGCTCGCCGACGAGCCGGTCGTACTCCTCCCGAGTCACCTCGCTCACGCACGGCCCCGAGCACTTCTCGATGTGGAAGAGGAGACACGGCCGGCCGAGCTTGTGGTGGCGGTCAAACTTGTTGTCGCTACACGTGCGGATCGGAAACGTGCGCAGCAACAGGTCGAGGGTCTCCCGGATGGCGTAGGCGTGACCGTAGGGGCCGAAGTAGCGGGTGCCCTTGCGCTTGCGGCCCCGCATGACCATGGCCCTGGGCCACTCGTCGTCGAGCGTGACGGCAAGGAACGGGTAGCTCTTGTCGTCGCGAAGGCGGATGTTGAACCGCGGCTTGTATCGCTTGATGAGGCTGTACTCGAGCATGAGCGCCTCGACGTCGTTGCGAACCTGGATCCAATCGACGCTCTCCGCGGCCGCGACCATCTGCGCAGTGCGGGCCGGCATCGTGGCGGGATTGCCGAAGTAGTTCGACAGCCTTGACCTGAGCGAGCGGGCCTTGCCGACGTAGATGACCCGGCCTTCACGGTCTTTGAACTGGTAGGAGCCCGGCGCGTCAGGAATGGTGCCGGCCGGGGGTCTTTGAAGCACAACACCCATTCTAGCGATACCGAATGCGGTATCATGAACGGGTGAAAACGGCAGCGTCGTACGTGAACCAGGCCCGCCGGGCGGCTGGCCTGTCGCAGCGTGAGTTGGCCCAGCGCTCGGGGATCCCGCAGTCCGCGATTGCCCGAATCGAACGGGGACGGCAGGATCCGAGAGTCGCGACGCTCGAACGTCTGCTGAACGCTTGCGACTTCGAGTTGAGGCTCGGACCAAAGCGCGGCGGCGGAGTGGACGAGAGCCTTATCCGCTCGATGCTCGAACTTTCCCCTGCCGAACGCCTCCGCGCGTCCACGGCCTATGGGCAGTTCATGGAACGTGCCCGGCGCGCCAAGCGACTCGATCGTCCGGCATGACCACGTCGCCCTTCGAACCAGACCGAGTATTGCGCACTCTCAACGCTCACCAGGTGAGGTACGTGGTTATCGGGGGGTTGGCAAGTCAGATTCTCGGGCTGGCCCTCGTGACCCGCGACACTGACATCTGCTACGAGCGTTCGCCCGAGAACATGGAGCGACTGGCCGGCGCGCTCAAGGAACTCGGCGCCAAGCTCCGAGTAGCGAGGGTTGAGGAGGAGCTGCCGTTCCTCCTCGATGGCAAGACGATCGCCGCCGGCGACTCGTTCACTTTCAACACTGACGCCGGAGCTTTTGACATTCTGGCCATTCCCTCGGGCACCAGCGGCTTTCGGGACCTCGACGCCCGCGCCGCCGACTATGACCTCGGCGACGGGCTCGTGGTGCGGGTCGTGGATCTCGATGACCTCATCCGGATGAAGGAATCGGCGGCGCGCCCCAAGGATCAAGCACACCTTCACGAGCTGGCGGTGCTCAAGAGGACGCGTGACGAGGCAGATTCGCCCGGTTCGAAGTAAACTGCTGGACACGCCGGCCTGGTATCCCGGCGACATATCAAGTTCCGAGGCCGACAACCCCGTGGATGGGCGACCAGGCTGTCCCCACCGGCCGAATTCGGAGCTTTCAGAAGCGGAGGACAACCTCATGCTCCGAATTCAGGCTGCTCTACCCGAGCGGTATCAAACCGCGGCTCCGAACCAACTAGAAGACTGGATCGCCGGGGCCAAGGCGACGCTGGACGACCGGCTCCTCATCCTGGGTCACCACTACCAGCGCGACGAGGTGATGCGCTGGGCTGACGCGCGCGGCGACTCGTTTGGATTGTCGCGGCTCGCGGCAGCCAACTCCACAGCCGAGTACGTGGTGTTCTGCGGCGTGCACTTCATGGCCGAGGCGGCCGACATCCTCACCAGCGACCACGTGCAGGTCGTGCTGCCCGACCTCAACGCCGGCTGCTCGATGGCTGACATGGCCGACCTCGACTCGGTCGAGCAGGCGTGGGACGAGCTGGCCGCCGTGACCGACATCGAGCGCATCGTGCCGGTGACCTACATGAACTCGTCGGCGGCATTGAAGGCGTTCGTCGGCGAGAAGGGCGGCGCGGTGTGCACGTCGTCCAACGCCCGCGCCGTCGTGTCGTGGGCACTAGACCGTGGCGACAAGCTGCTGTTCTTCCCCGACCAGCACCTGGGTCGTAACACCGGCTACGACCTCGGGTTCTCCGCAGCCGACATGGCCGTGTGGGACCCCCGCAAAGACCTCGGCGGGCTCGAGGAGATCGACGTGAAGAACGCCACCTTCTTGTTGTGGAAGGGTCACTGCTCCGTGCACCAGCGCTTCACCGTGGAACACATCGATGCCTTTCGCGCCGAGCACCCTGACGGACTTGTCGTCGTGCACCCCGAGTGCGCCCACGAAGTCGTGGAGGTCGCTGATCAGGTTGGTTCGACCGACTACATCATCAAAGCTGTTGAGGCCGCGCCGTCGGGATCCGTGCTCGGGATCGGCACCGAGATCCACCTGGTTCACCGGCTGGCGGCGGAGCACCGGGACAAGACGGTGGTCTCGCTCGACCCGCTCGTGTGCCCGTGCTCGACCATGTTTCGCATCGACGCGCCGCACCTGGCGTGGTGTCTCGAGAACCTCGTCGAGGGCACCGTCGTCAACCGCATCACCGTCGACACGAAGACCGCGGAATGGGCCCGGGTGGCCCTCGACCGGATGCTGGAGATCGTCTAGCGGGCGGAAGCCAGCACCGGCGCGAGGAACTGACCGGTGTAGCTG
>JALZBN010000174.1 GCA_030947365.1 Actinomycetota bacterium | reverse complement strand
GCCTCCAGCGACGCCTTGGCGACCTTCTCCTGCTCGGGTGAGTGGACGAAGACCGCCGAGCGGTACTGGTCGCCGACATCGGGACCCTGGCGGTTGCGTGTGGTGGGATCGTGGCCGTGCCAGAAGACGTCGAGCAGCTCCTCGTAGGACACCTCCGCCGGGTCGAACTCGACCTGTACCACCTCGGCGTGACCAGTGCGGTGCGAACAGACGTCGCGATACGTCGGGTTCGCCACCGTGCCGCCCTCGTAACCGACCGTCGTGGCGGTCACGCCGGGTACGGCGCGGAACTCGGCCTCCACTCCCCAGAAACAGCCGGCACCAAATGTGGCCTTCTCCATGTGAATTCGCTCCTCCGTCAGCCTTCGCCCACAACAACACCGGCGAGGCCACCAATGAGTCCCACATTCTTCAGGAAATGTGTGCGTTGCATGGCGCGGGCCTTGGCGTCGTCCTCGGCCCAGAAAGCGTGACCAGCGAGGGTCGTGGGGATCATCGACCCAACGAGCGCGGCGGCCGCCCACCGGGGCGCGATCCCGAGCCCCAGTGCGGCGCCGGCAACCACCATCACTGCGCCGTTCAGCTTGGTGGCCTCGACCGGTTTCGGTATGCCGAGTTGCTCGGCCTTCTTGGCCCGGCCCCCGGGCTCCTTGAAGGCGTCGGCGCCGGCGATGACGAAGATCGTCGACAGCGCCAACCGGCTGACCGTCCGGCCAATGCGTCTATCTGTCATCCCTAGAAATCTAGTGGTGACCGAATGGCAGTGGCAGGTTCCCAATGACATTGGCCGGCACGCAAGCCGAGAGGTCGACCGTGGCGAGCCCACCGGGCGCGGCGCCGAGGATCGACGAGACGCACTTGTCCACGTTGAAGGGGACGCAGCCGGGGAGACTCGTCAAGTTCGTGAGATTGCCCAGGTTGGCGAGACTCCCGAGGTTGCCCAGGTTTCCGAGGACGGCGGCTGGGTTCCCGAACTTGCCCATGATCGAGCTGACGCACTGCGAGACATCGACAGGCACGCAGCTCGAGACATTGAGTGTCGGGACGCTCGTCGGCACGCCGCCACCGATGGCGCTTCCAACCGAGTTGAGCAACGACGAGATGCAGTTGGACACGGCCGGGGGAACTGAGCCGGCCGGCGCGAGCTGAGTGACGCAGCTCAAGACCTGCGACGCCAACGCTGACGGCTGTGGCAGCACGTGACCGGTCGCGGAGTCGATGATCGACGAGACGCAACTGGGCACGTGGGCGGGCAGGTTGTGAAGCAGATCGCCCGGCGATACCGGCAGCCCGTCGGGGAGGGTCGACGAGGCATCGGTTTGGCTGTCGGCCGACACTTGGGCACTCCCGGCGGCCGGGCTCGACGCGGATCCGGTGGCACCGGCAGCCGTCGAGACTGAGCCTTGAGCGGAGCCGGCTCCGACGTTGGCAGTCGCCTGCTCGCTTGTGCCCCCCGGCGCGCCTGGGGTGGCGGCAACGGTAGCGCCGGCGTTCGTTTGACCTGTCGGGAACTGGAACGGCGTCACCGTGTTCATGACCCCGGCCACAGTGTGTTGCACGGGCCCAGGCAGCGCGCCGGCACCGGCACCGGCGGTGAGGCCCGTCATCGTGATGCCGAGGGCCATCAACACCTTGGCGGGAACACCGACACCGGCGAGTTTGGCTGCCAGTCCGGAAAGGAATCCTGTTCCTAGCATTTCGTCTTGCCTCCACTTCGGTAGTCCGGACGCCTGCGGCGCAGGCCCGGTGACTTTGCTCCCTGCCCTCGCGAGCAGTTCGCCCTTTTCGGTGGAGATGCCCATCGCCAGTACCGACATCAATGCCGGGCTTGGTTCCGGCGCCGGGAGGTGGCCGACGACGTTGTGCACGTCCTCGAGGAGTGCCTTGAGAGTTGCTTCGTCGAGAGGCTCGCAACTGGACATCTCATCAAGGTGATCGCCGGGGGCGCTCAAAGGGTTGCGCCTTCGTGCTGAGTTTCTGGGGCGAGCTGGCGGCGCACGACTGCCAGGCCGCGCCGCTGCAGAGCCTTGACCGATGCCGTCGTGCGGGACAAGGCATGCGCCACCTGCTCTACGGTGAGGCCGCCGACGAGCCGGAGCAAGAGGACGTCGCGCTGGTCGGGCGCGAGTGAATCGCAGAGATCACGGACGCGCCGCTCGGCGAGCGCAGCCAGGGCGTCGTCCTCCACGTCGCCGGCGACGGGCTCACAAGTTTCGGACAGGCTCCAGTCGGCTCGCGCCGGGCGACGCCCGACACGGCGGCGCTCGTCGATGAGTCGGCGGTGGGCGATCGTGAAGACCCACGACCGAAATCCGCTCTCGTCGCCGTGAAATCCGCCGATGCCACCAAACGCGCCGAGAAAGACCTCGCTCGTCAGGTCTTCTGGCTCGAGTGCTCCCTGGAGTCGCAGGTAGCCCTGCACCGCCGGCGCCATCGAGCGGTAGAGGCGCTCATAGGCCCATGGCGCGTTGGCCTGGGCGGCGGCGAGCAACGACCCGAAGGTCTCCGGGTTGAGGGTCGATACGTGCCGGCGGGCCACCGAATCGAAACATCGGCGCCAACATCACAAAACTGAAGCCCGCCTCCGGATGGGAGGTGGGCGCGAGTCAGATCAGGTGGTTGGCCCTCGAGACGGGTCGCCGACATCGGCAGGCAGGCCGTAGACGCTCCAGTCGATCGCCGGGGCGCCGTCGCCTGAAGCGATCAGCGTCTCTATCTCTTGCGCCGCTTCCCGTTCGATGTCTTCGCGAGACACCTTTCCTTTACCAAAGACGAGCTTCATAGACATGACCCTCTCGATGAATACTGCGGAGATTGGGACGTTAGATATCAGAAGTTAGATAGAAGAAATAGCCCACAAGCGGATCCCGCGTGTGCCCGCCTGCTTCCCTCCGTCAATTATCGCGTCATTCCGTCCGTTTGTCAGGCGGAAGGTGGCTCCAATGTGGCGAACGGGGCCTCGTCACCGGAATGGTCCTTCCAGTTCGACGGCACCAGGTCGGGCCCGACGTGCGCACTCCCACCCGGTCGGGCCGCGTGGGCGGCGTACCAGAGCACGACGTCGTCGGTGTGCACCGACTCGCCAGTGACGAACCAATCGAGCTGCGCCGGCGCCTGCATGGGGTCGACGGTGGGCCCGACCCCGTCGTCGACCTCGGAGTCGTCGTAGCGCAGCACCCATACGTCACCCGCGCCGGCGGTGGCGCCCTCCCCGTCGTCGGCGCCCGGCACGAGGGAGTAGCCCTGCGACGACCTTGCGTTGCGCACCCGCCAGAACCGCCCGCCCCCGGTGTCGCGAGGTCGTGGCACCTCAAAGCGCATCGTGTGCCAGCTGGAGGTGCCGTGTACCGGCTCGTCGTTGTGCTCCTGGACGACATTGGCCAAGCCGGCGATGTCGAAGTCGAGGCGCCAGTAGAGATGGTGCACGTGGGGGTTGCCGGTCGACGGGTTGTGCACCGACGTGATCCCCATGCGGGGCCGGATCGTGCCGTCGGCATGAAAGCGCCACTCGGTGACGTACCGGTGCCATCCCGCCTTCACCTGGCTGACAATGACCAGCTCCTCACCGTCAATGCGCAGGGCGACGCCCCGGAACTCGCCCGTCTCCTCCTCGGTATCGAGGATGGTGCGGGGCGGCGCTGAGCACACGCGGAAGCCCTCGACGGCGTCGACGCCATCGGTCGGCGCCTCGAACCCGCTCTCTTCCCGCAGCCAGACCCGCTCCATCGGCGCGCAACCGGCTTCGACGCCCTCGGCGCCGTACTCGACGGTGACGATTGGGACGTGGGCCCGGTAGAGCACCCGCTGACCCCTGTGATCGACGTTGCGCAGCTCGATACCGGAGCCGTTCGTGCCCGACGAGGCTCTCGGCCTCACCACGATGAGGTCCCACAACAGTTGGTCGTCGCCCTCGCGGCGAACCTGCAC
>JALZBN010000173.1 GCA_030947365.1 Actinomycetota bacterium | reverse complement strand
ACCTACGAGAGCCCCGAGTCCGAAGATCGGGAACAGGACGAGAAACGCGGCGAAGCCAAGCGTCGCCTGAGCCACGAGCTGGGTACCCCATCGAGAACGGACGAGGTGTGCACTCCGCCGGACTGCGCTGACGGCACCCTGCGGCTCTTCAAACAGAATTACCGGGATGGCGAGGAAGGTCGCGAAATCCCAGATCGCATCAATCAGCGCGGCCACCCATTGGCCGGGCTGCCTGAAGGCCGACAGCACGAAGGTGAAGATTCGTTCGAGGGCACGAAGGAATCCATAGCTGAGCAAGGTATGAAGCCGCCGGGACGCGACTCGCCAGCCCTCATCGAGCCCGGCCCCTCCCCCTGCGAGGCGATCTCGCGCCGCAACGACAATTACCGCCTCCGAGACGACCGCCAATGAGTGCACGACGACAAGCAAGGGAAACGATTTGGCAGCGACAATGAACACGTTGCCGCTGAATGCCTCGTCGACCCCGCCCCAAACGAGGATGTCGATACCCAGCACAGCGGCACCAATTACTAGCGCGCTTAGCGAGGCAAGCAGCAGTGAGGGCGCGGCGGCGAGCACTGCCCAGGAGCTGCGCAGAAGAGCCCATCCGGCGCTGACTGCGCCCCAAAGGCCTAGCTTCTCTGGCCTCGGGAACGCTGGTTGAGCACCATGCGGGGTATCGGCGTTCACCGAGACGACTGTACGGGCTAACTGAAGCGTCCACGAGTGCGTCTTCGGCGTACTCGCACTGGAGAGCGAGCCGGTCGATCCGAGGCTGTAGGCCCACAGACCGATTGCAGCTGTTCTTATCCTGGGGCGCGGATCGTGGACTGGACAGGACCATAACGCGCTGGACAATCGAGATCGACGATGAGGTAGCTGAGCGAGTCGCTGCAGCTGCCGAGCGCGGCATTGCGCCAGAGGAGCTCGCCCGCGAGGCCGTCACCGAGAGGTTCTCCACGCGACGCCGGCGATTGGCGTTTGCCGCTGCGGGTGGCTCCGGGTCGCCTAAGGGAGCCGCGCATGCCGATGACTTGTTGGCCGAAGACTTCGGGCGCTAGCCCGCGAAGGCCTTCGGAGCCTTCGACGGTGGGTGTTTCTGGAAAATGGGCTGGCTGTGTAACGTTGGCGTTTTGCGGTTACGGGGGGGGTTTCTTGTCTTCTGCATCGAGGTATGTCGCGCCGGCGGCCGTCTTGTCGCTTGCGCTAATGGTTGGATGTAGCGGCGGAGGCGCGGCCAAGTCGTCTCCGGCCACGTCAGCCGGGCCGGGCCAATCAGTATCTTCGGCGCGAGCCGGATGGATACGTTCCGATCTCACGCCTGTGTCGCAACCGATAGTTGCCGGTGGGCTATTCGTCTTGTTCGTCTCAGCCGGAGGAGACTTGCAGATCGTCGGCCTCAATCCCAACGGTGGCAAGACGGTTTGGCACGACACTGTCTCGCCGGGGGACATAACGCCAGGCGTGTCGCCAGAACTGCCGGTGATAGCCGGCGACGTCATCTATTTGAAGGCCGTCGGAGGGACAACCGAACTGGTAGCTGCCAATCCAGCGACAGGCAAGGTCGTCTGGAGATCCCCCCCGGGCCAGTTCGGCTCTTGGCCGGAGGAATGCCCGGGAGACCCCGCCAATGTCTGCTCCACCGGCACGATGGTGGGTGCTTCTGAGACCTTGGGGCTTCGGTTCGATGGAACCTCCGGAGCATTGTTGCCCTCGTCCCCCGCGCCGCCCGGCGTGTCCGGTCGGGAGCTCGCGCCCGGGTTGTTCGACCCTGGTGCACGCAACCCCGAGGTGTTGGTCGCCGTCAGCGGACAGAAGGTCTCTTGGTCGCAGCCCCTGACCAGTGTGTTCAACGTACCCGGGCTCTCGACGGACTACGGGTGGAACTTCGACCGCATCACGCCGGCCGGCGAGTTCGTCGGATCAGTCTCTGGGGCACCCACGAGTCAAAGCCCCACAGAGGTGGTTGAAGATCTCTCCAGTGCCATGACCGCCGGCTTTCGCATTGACGACGGCTCGACGGTATGGCAAGACGCCGGGTCGCAGTACTTCTGCAGCGTCCTCCCGTGTCCCGGAGCCGATACGACAACCTCGAGCGGTGCTGGAACCGGCACGTCTCACGGCCCAACCGTCGGGCTACGCCTCCGCGCCACCGGCACCCTGAGCGGAACACCTGGCGGCGGTCCGCCCACCGCGTCGGCCGGGACGAAGGTGATCGTCGAGGGCTTCGACCCCGCCTCAGGCCGCACCCTTTGGTCGTTCGACGCGGGATCCAATACCGATCTCCTGACCCAGAAAGCGCTGCCTCCGAGAACAGCCGACAACGTCGTCGTCTTGCCGGGTTCCGACGGCCAGTCCACAGCCCTCGACCTATCCGACGGCTCCCAACGTCCTGCCGATACTGGGGTAACGGCATGGTGCCAGACCTCGGTGCGCTTTCACGAGAACGTGCCCTATCACGGCAGTAACGGTAAGGACATCAACGACCGTGTCGGGCAGAACGCGCTATTTCCTTGTGACCTCGAAATGCGCGCGGTCCCGCCGCCAACCCTGGTTCCAGCGTTCGTGGGTAGACGCGCCGAAGGGCTCGTCGCGTGGAGCGAGACCGGTAGAGTCGTCGCCGCCCCGTCTGCCTGATTCACGACGCCCTGAGTGCAACCGATGTGTGCAACCGATAACGGTTGCGCCGCGCCGGGATCAGTCGAAGAAGCGGCGCATCAGCACCAGGTTGCCGTTCTCCACCCGCACCTCGTGAGTCCGCTTCGATGGACGCGCCGGGATCGCGCCGGCAACCACAGTCGCAACCTGGCCCGCCGGACCAAAGTCGATGTTGCCGCGCCGAAACAGGTCTTCGACGAAGGATCGGGCCGCGCTGTCGTGCGCCGGGGACTCCACCGAACCGGTACCTGGCGCCGCGCCGGCAACGCCGAAGCGCTTGGTCTCAGCGAGCGCCGGCACGAGAAGATCTCGATCGAGACCGTACCGGTGGCCCGCGAGGGCGACGAAGTACAGCGGCACGTCGCGGCCGCGCCGCGCTTGAACCGGAGGCACCGCGGCGCCTGCCGCGGCGATCGTGTGCGCGGCGTCGATCGACAAGACCCCGTGCTTGACGAAGGCGCCATTCAGCACCGCGCCGTACTTCCCTCCAAAGCTCGAAGCATCGGCTTCGATCATGTGAGCCGCGACCTGGCTGTAGTACGACGGCACGACCGGGGAAGCGCCGACCGCTTGCACCAACAAGGCGGCCACGTCGTGGCTCGTCTGCAACAACGCCTTCTCGTCATGGCTGGCTTGGGCCTGGAACATCCCGCCGACTGACTCCAAGAACGCGGCGGTGAACACCCGTGAGAACGAGTGCGGCTCCGAACAGAGCGCACTGGCCGGCGCCGACGGCGGCAACGACTCGGGCGCGGCGTAGAAGAAGGAGTTCACCGCGTTGCGCAGACAGTCGGGCTCGACCGCGTCCGGCGCGACGAGCCGGATCGCCCATCCCAATTGCTCGGCCAGCCGCGACAGCCTGGAATTGCGGTACAGGTGCCCACTGGTCTCGGCGAGCACTTCGTCACGCACGGACTTGAGCTGGAGGGCACAGAGCATCGCACTCATGTCGCCGAACGACTCGTGGAACGACGCCACCTCAATGAAGTTGGCGTCGAACAACTGCGGACGCATGGCGTCGAGAACGGCGTGCCCGAGCTCGTGGCAGACGACATCGGGGCTCTCGCCGGAGTACACCGATCTCGTGCCCGCCCGACCGTGGAAGAACCGCAGCCCTTGCCGGTCGTAGTACGCGTTCAGGTCTTCGCCGTGATCGAGATCGGCCTCAAGTTGCTTTCCCACCGTCCGGTACCACGACAAGGACGGCACCATCGAGCTCCAGAGGTCGGCCCCCCGACGCATCGCCTCGGCGGCAGCCCAGTAGCGGAACTCAACAGTG
>JALZBN010000172.1 GCA_030947365.1 Actinomycetota bacterium | reverse complement strand
CTCTCCTTCTACGGGTGGCCGCGGTCTGGACCGTCTTTGTCTGGGCCACGTTCATCAAGAACCTCTTCGGCAGCAGCCAATCCGCCGGCTTCATCGTCGTGCACGTGATGCTCGCGATCATCTCGATCGGATTCGCGGTCGTCATCTGGCAGGTGGCCACCCGCAACCGGCGCGAAGCCAAGGAACACAGCCACAACAGCTAGACCTCGAGGTCAGCTAAATCTCGACATCGAGGGCCAGGGTGAGGCATCGGCATCCGCCCCCGGCCTTCAGAAACTCATCCATCGGTGTCTCCACCACGTCGAACCCCCACGCCTCGAGTTGGCGGCCCACGCGCGCCGGACAAACCGGCATCACGACAGTACGACCCACGACGACCGAGTTGGCCGAGAACGCGAGTGCCTCATCGAGATCCAAGGCCAGCGCCTCGGGCACAAGGCTCTCCACCACGCGCCGGCCGTAGGAGTCCCACGCATCCGGCACGACGATGGCGCGCCGGTCGTCGAGCGGACAGAACGTGAGGTCGAAGTGGTAGAAGCGCGGGTCGACGAGCTCGACAGGAAGCACCTCGGCGCCAAGTAGCCGCGACAGCTCCCCGTGCGCGCCGACATCCGACCGGGTGCGGTACCCGGAGAGGAAGAGGTCGCCAAACGGAAGGGCGTCGCCGGCCCCCTCGTGCGACGGCCCCTCCGGCAGCGTCGACACCGTGTAGCCGTGCTGTTCGAACCACTCGATGTAATGGGGCACCTCGGCGCGCCGCTGCGGATGGCGAAAGCGCGCCGGCACGAACCGCGAGCCGTTGAGGGTGCCGGCGTTGGCGGTGAACACCAGGTCGGGGAGGTCGGGCTGGGCTTCGAGCAGCTCGATCTCGGCTCCGGCAGACCGAAGGGTTGCGGCCAGCCCTTCCCATTGCCCGCTGGCCGCGTCGAGGTCGACGCCGACCTCCCTGTGCATCCACGGGTTGATCTCGTAGAGCACGCCGAAATGCTCGGGCGGGCACATCAGAAATCGCCGCCCCCAGGTCAGCTTCACGGTCGTCGCCTAATGGCCGGTCGCCTCAGCTGGCCAGGTGGGCGGTAAGCGTTTCGAGGAACAGCCCGACGTCGGTCACGATTCCCAGCGCCTGATGACTGCCCCGATCAGACAGCTTGGTCACGACGGCCTGGTTGATGTCGACGCAATAGGTCTCGACGCCTGCGGGCAAGAGGTTGCCGGTGGCGATGGCGTGCAGCGTCGAGGCCAGCATCAGGGCCACGGCGACGCCCGGCAGCAGCGACCGCATGGCGTCGGCAGATTCGACCACGTCGGTGTGCACGTCGGGTAACGGACCGTCGTCGCGCACCGAGCCGCCGAGCACGAACGGCACTCCCGTCGTGACGCATTTGTACATCACCCCGCTGGCGACGTAGCCATCGGCGACAGCAGCGGCGATCGACCCGCGCCGGCGCACCTCGTTGATTACTCGGAGGTGATTGCTGTGACCGTGCGCGCCGCCCGCTTCGGATCCGGCGCGCATGGCGACGCCGAGCGACGTGCCGAGCACATTGGACTCGATGTCATGGGCGGCGAACCCATTGCCGGCGAAGAGGACATCGACGATGCCGCCGCGCACCAACCGGGCCAGTGCGGGCCCCGCTCCGGTGTGAATGACGGCAGGCCCGCACACCGCCAGCACCTTGCCTCCGCCCGCGCGAGCGGCGCGGATGCGGTCGGCCACTTGGCCGACCAGGAGATCCTTGGGCTTCTCCGAGGACACCTCCGAGGACATGAACTCGAAAGGGTTAACGCCCCGGGGACGGTCGAGCGGCCGCACCTGCACCCCTTCCTCGCCGACGACTACCGCGTCGCCGACGCGCACGCGGTGCATCGGCTCGGTTCGCACTCGCCCGTCGGGCAGCACGACGAGCGCGCAGTCCATCTCGGGGTTGTCGACGTGTACCCAGTTGCCGCCGAGTCGTACCTCTGTGGGCAGGTTGGTCGTCGCGTAGAAGCCTTCCGGCAGCACCCCACCGAGCTCTGCCGCCACGACTGTCGCGTCGGCCTGATTCAACGGGTTCGCGCCGTGGATCCGCAGCTCGGCCACGAGCGCGCTCAGAACATCGTCGTCGGCAGCGGTGATCTCCAACCTCACCCGGCTCGCGTCGAGGCTGGTCTTGCCGATGTCGACATCGACCATGCGGTAGTCGGCTCCCGAATCCACGATCACGTCGAGCACCTTGGCCAGCACCAGGGAGTCGATGATGTGGCCCTCGACCTCGATCGTCTCGGTTGCCATCTAGGGAGCGGGCTCCGGCTCCGGTGTGTCTCCCGCTTCTTCAGCGGCTTCTCGGGCCAACTCCTCCGACACGGGCACCTCGTCCTCGCCGATCGTGGGCTCCGACTTCCACTGACCGGTGCGATTGTCCCAGAGGTCGCGAGCGACGACCTGGATGACACCCGCGGCCGGGATCGCCAACAGCGCGCCGATGAACCCGAACAGCTCGACGCCGATGAGGACGCTGACCAAGACGAACAGCTGATTGATCTGCACTGTCTTCGACATGATCGCCACCTGAAGCACGTGGTTCTCGAACTGTTGGTAGACGATGTAGATGATCAGCATGCCGATGCCGGCCGCGGGGGAGTGCAGGAACGCAACCCCGATGGTGGGGATGGCCCCGAGCGTGGCCCCGACGAGCGGGATCAGGTCGGCGAAACCCACCCACAGTGCGAGCACCCCCTTGAACGGCACGCCGAAGACCCACAGCCCGATGAAGGTGACGATGCCGGCGATGACGCTGATCAGGAGGTTGCCCAGGACGTAGCCGGTGAGGGCACGGGCGCAGTCACCGGCGACGGCCTTGGCCCGGGCGCGCTTTGGTGGCGAGAGGATGCCGAGCCCTCCATTGAGGAGGTCGGGGCCGTAGAGGATCATCAGGAACGACAAGACGATGACGGTGAGTAGCGCCAGAGCCCCCGACGCGATGCTGAGGGCCACATCGATGGCGCCACCGCCGGCCGAGCTCAGGTAGTTCTGGATGTCGGCCTTGTTTTCCTGGAACCTCTTGTCGAGGTCGTATTGCTTGACGAGGTCGCCAACCGGGCCCTTGCCGGCGCGGGCATCGCTCACGTACCTGTCGAAGTTGTTGGCGAAGTGCTCGACTTGGTGGACGAGCGGGTTGATGAACGCGTACAGCATCGCCGCGATCAGGCCCGCGCCGATGAGGTACACGAGGGTGGTCGCCAGTCCGCGCCGGAGGTGCAAGCGCCGGGAGAAGAAGTCGACCGGTTTGTTGAGCACGACGGCCAAGAAGATGGCGACCACGAGGAGCGCTTCGATGTGGGCCAGCGTCACCACGATGTAGAGCCCGATCAGCGATCCGAGGACGAGCCATATCGTGACGAGGATTGTCTTGACTGGTACTGGCTTACCGTGATCGAGCATCGGGTCGGAGCCTATTTGTTGGCGGCTAGTCTCCCGGCCATGGGTCAGCAGATCACCGTCACCCGCAAAGAAGCGACGCGTCCGGGAGTTGTCGTCTTCGAGCTGAACCGCAGCCTTACGGGCATGGGTCACGAGCGCTACCGCACTCCTGACGTCACCGGCGTGCGCCCAGTCGACGAACTGGCCCGGCGGCTGTTCGCCGAAGGGGTGAAGAGTGTGCACGTGTACTCCAACGTGGTGACCGTCGAGGTCGACGCGACAGCCGATACCGAGCACCTGGCCGACGTGATCCGGGAGCTGTTCACGTATTACCGGGAAGGCGTCGAGGTCGTCGACCCTATGGTCGCGCCGGCTTCTTGACACCGGTGTTCCCTCGATGCCTACGAACTAGGATCTTTACCGCGGTCGTAGTAGGCGGTAGCTTCCTCCCCGGAACTTCGGGCCGGGGCCCACGACCGTGGAGGTATTGACCGTGAGAATCAGGCGAGGTTTGGCAGCGGCAGGGATTGTGGTTGCCG
>JALZBN010000171.1 GCA_030947365.1 Actinomycetota bacterium | reverse complement strand
CGTGGGCGTCCGTCTACGAGCTCGACGTGTTGGCGTTCCGCTTCTTCAACGTGTTCGGACCGCTACAACCTCCCCGTCACGCGTACGCCGCGGTCGTGCCCGCCTTCATCTCGGCCTTGACCCAAGGCCGGCCTTTGCCGATACACGGCGACGGCCGACAGACCCGCGACTTCACATACGTGGGCAGTGTTTGTGCCGTGATTGCCGATGCGCTCGTACGCCGGGTTACAAGCGCCACCGCCGTCAATCTGGCCTTCGGATCCCGCGTGTCGCTACTCGACATGATCGCCGTGCTGGAAGCCGTAGTGGGGCGAACCCTGCCCGTCGAGCATCTCCCCGTCCGGCCAGGCGACGTTCGCGACAGCCAAGCGGATACCTCAAGGCTCAGCGAACTCTTTCCTGGCGCCACACCGGTTGAGCTTCATGAGGCGTTGAGCGCAACGGTGGATTGGTTCCGCTCCCAGGCGTAGCGCGCAGTACTCGCAACAAGCATCAGTCACCGGCGACCGCGTCGAGCACCGGCAGGCGCGCCGCGCGCCGCGCCGGCACGATCCCGGCCACGAGCCCCGCGAGACTCGCGACGACCACCAGACCCGCGAGCTGGCGCACGGGGAAGACCAGCTCGGTTACGCCCGCCTCTCGCATCGAGGCAACCGGGAGCCAACCCAATCCGACCGCGACTGCGACGCCGAGAACCGACCCGAGGGCGGCGATGATCATCGCCTCCGAACGGATCATCGAGCGCAGTTGGCCCCTGGCCATTCCGATGGCCCGAAGCATCCCGAGCTCGCGCGTGCGCTCGTGGATGGATAGGGCGAGCGTGTTGGCAATGCCCAACAGCGCGATCAGCAGCGAGAGGGCCAGCAGGGCGGAAACCGGCACGAGGATCCTGTTGATCTGAGCGTCCTGAGCGGCGACCACCTCGTCGCGGTTCATCACCTCTGCGCTCGGGAATTCGGTGAGCACCCTGCGCACACTCGCCCTTGCGGCCGCTGGCGACAGTCCCGAAGCCATCCCCACGTCGATCTCGGCGTCGAGCTGCTGGGCGAAGTTGGCCTCGAACGCGCCGAGTGAGATCACGTAGTCGGCGTGCACCGTCGTCGTCGAGTAGACCCCCGCGAGACGCAGGGCCTTGGTTCCAGTACGGGCGAAGGTCATCGGCACCGTGTCACCGACGCGCCAGCCCCGCGCCGCCGCGGTGGTGTCCCGCACGAGGACACCACCGTCGTCGAGTCGGAGGGCGGCCGCCTTGGAGGCCGGGTCGAGCTCATGCATTCCCGTCACGGTGGCGGGGTCGACGGCGACGAGTGACGTGGCCTTGCCATCGAGGCCCCACTCGCCGGTGCGTATCTCGGAGACGACCCCGACGCCGGGCGCGGCCCGGAGTCGCTCCGCGACGACAGGAGGCACACCCCCGCTGGTACCCGCGCCGGCACGCGTCGTTACGACAAAGTCAGCGCGGAGGGTCTCGCTCACCGTCCGCTCCGCCGAGGCCTTCATCGACGCGGCGACGATCGCCACCACGCCGACAAGTCCTATCCCGATCATCAGGGCCGTCGCCGTGGCCGATGTGCGGCGCGGGTTGCGCACGGCGTTCTCGCGCCCGAGCAGCGCCGGGCGGCCAAAGACCCGAACCAGCGGAAACGCGAGCACCCGGGTTGCGACAGCAACCAACCGTGACCGGAGCGCGCCGGCCTCGTCGCCTCCCACCGCTCCTCCAAGCGTTGCGATTGGAGACACCCGGGTTGCGCGCCGGGCCGGGAGGATGGCGGCCAGCATGGTCACGCTGAGTCCGGCGCCGAGGGCAACGAGCGCGGTTCGGGGAAGGAAGACGACTCCCGCGACTGGGTAGCTGTAGCCGATGCCGCGCATGAGCTGAAGCAACCCAAACGCAATGCCGAAGCCCAGCACGATCCCGCCGAGTGATGCAGCCATTCCCACACGGAACGCGTCCCGCAGCACACCGCGCACGATCTGACCACGGCTCGCACCCACGGCGCGCAACAGCCCCAGCTCCCGAGTGCGCTGGCCGACGACGATCGAGAAGGTGTTGAAGATGATGAGCGCGCCGACGAGAAGGGAGATCCCGGCGAAGACGAGAAGGGCGGTCGTGAGGAATCTCAAGGAGGTCGACCATGACGTCGCCGCCTCGTTGGCCGCCTGGGTGGCCGTCACCGCCTCGAACTGATGAGGCAACACTGATTGCAGCCGCGTGCGCAGGGCCTCAGGTGTCACACCCGCGCCGGCACGCACCGAGATGGCGTCAAAGGCGCCCGGCCGTTGCAGCACTCGCTGCGCAGTTCCCAGATCGAAGGCGACAAGCGTTGAAGCGACGGCCGCGCCGGGCTTCAACAGACCGGTGAGAACGAACTCGCCCGAGCCGCCACCGAACAGAACCTTCACCTGGTCGCCCAGACGAAACCCGTGGGCGCGCGCCGTCGCTTCGTCGAGCGCAGTTTCGCCAGCGGCCTGCGGCGCCCGTCCGGCGACGATGCCCTGATCAGGTCCCCAGGCCGCGCCGAGCGTTGGCAAGCCGTTCGGTGGCACCGCCTTACCGGCGGGGTCCACGACCTGGGCCCACCCCCAGATGCTTCCCCATGCCGACCGCACGCCAGAGACCGACTGCACCGAGCTCAGAAGGTCGGCAGGCACCGGGTTTCTCTCGGGGAGGGCACTGGCCTCGGCCGAGAAGGAAGAGGTCGCTCGAACAACCACGTCGACCGAGCTTCGGGATGCCGCCGTCGCCTGATGAAATCCGGCGTCGATGGTGTCGGTGAGGACGAACGTGCCGGACACCAGCCCGACGGCGAGAGCGATGGCTAGAGCGGTGTGGACGAAGCGTGCCCCGCGCCCGCCGGGCGGCATGTCAGCCGCCGATGAGCTTGAGGTGGTCGACCGCGCCGTCGATCGTCGGCTCGAGCATCTCGTCGACCACGCGACCGTCGGCGAGGAAGACGATCCGGTCGGCCCACGACGCGGCCAGCGGGTCGTGAGTGACCATCACGATGGTCTGGGCGAACTCGTCAACTGCGAGCCGGAGAAAGGCGAGGAGATCTCGCCCGGCGCGCGAGTCGAGGTTGCCGGTGGGCTCGTCGGCGAAAATTATCTCCGGCCGGGAGACCAGCGATCGGGCCGCCGCCACCTTCTGCTGCTGTCCGCCGGACAGCTCGGCGGGGCGGTGCCCCAGCCGGTCACGAAGACCAACGACATCGACGATTCTGTCGAACCACTCCGGGTCTGGCTCTCGCCCTGCGAGCGCCAGCGGCAGCGTGATGTTCTCGGCCGCGGTGAGCGTCGGCAAGAGGTTGAAGGCCTGGAAGACGAACCCCACCCGCTCCCGGCGCAAGCGGGTGAGCCGGCGGTCGTCGAGCATGGAAAGGTCGGTCTCGCCGATGTGCACGCGGCCAGACGTGAGCGTGTCGAGGCCGGCGAGGCAGTGCAGCAGGGTCGATTTGCCGGAGCCCGACGGGCCCATGATGGCGGTAAACGTGCCCGGGGCGAACTCGACATTCACACCGTCAAGCGCTCGTACCGACGTCTCGCCCTTGCCGTGCACCTTGACGGCGTCAACCGCGCTCGCCGCAGGTGCGACGACCGACGCCAGGCCGCAGAGCGGCTCGACGGGTGCGCCCGTGCCGGTGAGCGGCGGGGCGTTGAGCAAAAGCGTCATGACAACTTGCCGGCGTAGCCGGGGCAGTACATCGAGACCGCGGTGTGGATCATCCAGTCGGCGTCAGCCGAGGTGATCTTGACGAATGGGTACTGCGTCACCATCTGCAGGCCGGTCGCCTTGACCTGGGCATACGACTGGCCCTGGTCGAACGCCGAACAGACCTGGTCACCGAACTGCGCGACCTGGGCTGCGGTCGGCGAGAACAGCGGGATGCGCTGATGGAAGCCCTGGATGGCCGCTTGAACTTGGGCGCTCGACGGCGTGACCCGGGCC
>JALZBN010000170.1 GCA_030947365.1 Actinomycetota bacterium | reverse complement strand
CCAGGCCCAGCCCCACCCTTCCCTCCCGCGCCAGCCGCAGGCGCCTCAGCCCCAGCCGCGCCGCGCGCCGTCGCCTGAGCCCACCTACGCCCCGGTGCCCCGTGAGAGGCCTGACCGCCGCCCCCCGCCTCTGCCAAGCGCCGGCGACGCGCCGCGCCGATGGGTGAGCCTCGTCACGATCGCCGGGTTCGGGCTGGTTGCCATCGCCGGCGCGCAAACGATCGCCTGGATCGTCGAGGGCTTCGCCTACACCAGCAATGAACCGAGGGGCGTCCCTGGCGACCTCCTGCACCGCCTTGGGTTTCCGTTCCTCGGCACCCAGTCGATGGTCGCCCTGCTCCTGCTCCTCGTCGGCCTTGTCCTGATGTCGTTGCCGGCTCTTCTCAGTGAGGAGAGAAGCGACGAGCAAGAGGTGCTCGTACGAGTCACCCTGTTCTTCACCGTCGCTGTAGCCGTCGTCATAGCCGTGGGTTCCGTGCTCGCCGTGCGCGCCGACCTCCACGTCTACGCGGGCCAAAGCCGATCCGTGCCTCGCTACGTCAAGATCGAGATGACCACCTTCCTGCTCGGCGCCATCGGCACCGCCGCAGTTGTCCTGTTCGGCGCGGTCGCCGCCCTCGGCCTCCACGGCGAGCGAGACCCGCGTTGACGAGAGTGAGTCAGGCGTCGTCCCACAGCGCGCCGAGCTCGTCAGGCGACAACGACGTGAGGTCGGCGCCGGACGCCGCAACGCGATCCTCGACAGCCACGAAGCGCGCGCGGAATGAAGCACTTGCGCCCCGCAGGGCGGCCTCGGGGTCGATCCCGTGCCGGCGCGCCGCGTCGACGACGGCGAACAGTGCCGCCCCGATCTCATGATGCGACACAGCCTCGCCGTCGAGAGAAATCTCAAGAGGGCCGTCCCACCGCAACCCAACTGACGCCGCCTTGCGTTGAACCTTGTGGGCGTAGAGGAGCGCCGGCAGGTCACCGCCGATGCCGTCCATGAGGCTGGAGTGGCCCTTCTCGGCCTTCTTGATCTGCTCCCAGTTGCGCACGACCTCACCCGGCGTCCCGGCCTCGACCGACCCGAACACGTGCGGATGGCGACGGACGAGTTTGTCGTGCACGCCGCGCGCCACGTCGGCCAACGTGAACTCGCCTTCCTCGGCGCCGAGCACCGAGTGGAACACCACCTGAAACAGGAGGTCGCCGAGCTCCTCTTCCAGATGAGCGAAGCCATCGGCGGCGTCCAGCGCCTCGATCGCCTCCAGCACTTCGTACGTCTCCTCCAGAAGGTGGCGGGTGAGGGTCTGGTGGGTCTGCTCCCGGTCCCATGGGCAACGATCTCGAAGCTCCCGCACCAGCTCGGCGAAGCGGGCCACCTCCTGTGCAACCGGTGCAGCCAACTCGGGCACGTACAGCGTGGTCAGGTGGTCGGGCTCGACGATGCGGTCGAGGTCTTCCCATGCAACCTCCTCGACGCTCTCGTCGCGAAGCCCGAGATGGCGGAGGACGACAACCCTCGCGCCGTCGCTCTCCTCGACCGCCAGCTTCACGTCGGACAGCACCTGGCGGCTGTCGCACTGGGCCACGACCAGCGGCCCTCGTTCGCCGGCCGCCTCGACGCCGAAGCGCTGACCGTCGACGAGCCGTACTCCCGACGCCACCGGGTCGACACCGAGCCGCGACCACACCAAGTCGAGGAAAGACAGCGCGGGAAGCAGGGTCACGTCGACCCTGTCGTCGGCGCGCAACAACTCGACTGTGCGCTCCGCCACCAGCGGCGCGCCGGGCACGGCGTAGAGGACGTCGCCCTCCTCGCGCGCCGCCTCGGCCAAGGCATCCACGATCGCGCCGTAGACCTCGTCGAGCGACCCGGCACTGTCGTAGACGTCGTCGAAGCTGACGACGCCCGAAAGGCCCGCCGCCGACGGGTGGCGCATCGTACGCACGAAGCGACACTCGTGAGACTTCAACGCGGCGACAGTCTCCGACGTCATGAGCTCAGGCCCGGCGGGACCGAGCCCCACGACCGTCACACCCATCAGACCAGGAGAGGGCTCAGCCGCCGGGCTGTCCGCCGCTGAACGGCGACGAGCCCCCCGAAGGAGCGGTTGTAGCGGTCACGCTCGGAGCCTGCGGGGCGACGACAATCATGTTGGAACCGCTGCGCTCGAAGCGCCCGTACTTGGCATCGACCTTGACCTTGGCTTTAGCCACGGCGTCTTGATACCAGGCGTCCAGCGGTTGTTGTGCGGCCTCAACCGCCTTCTCACGCGCCTGGGCTGCGACCTGCTCAAACGGCGGGGTCGTCCGCGACGTGACCTTCACGATCAGCGTGCCGAAGGACGTCTTCACTGGCGCGCCGGGCACGCCGACGGGCTGGGTGAATACCGCCGTGGAGTAGTCGGCGCTCAGCTGGTTGTCGGGGGTGATGTTGCACCCGACTTCGCCGTTGCGACCGGAGCTCAGGGTGTCGGTGGATACCGCCTTTGCCACCGCGCCAAAGTCCTCACCGGCGTCAAGCCTGGCCTTGACCTGAGCGGCCTTGTCGTCGGAATCGACCCTGATGACGCTCACGCACGCCACCTGGAACTCGTTCTGATGAGCGCTGTAGTACGTCCGCGCCGCGGCATCGGGCGATCCGCCCGCTGCCAACAGTGACGCCGACAGCGCATTCACTTCCGCCGCCCGCCGCACCAGAAGGTCTTGATACGCCTTCGGGAACCCATTGAGGATCTCCTCACCCTGCACCTGCTTGGCTGCACCGCTGCGCGCCGCGGCCAGGTCGGCGGCGTTGATCGACAGCTTGCGCCGGTGCACCTCGGCCGAGATCAGCGCGAAAGCGATCTGACGGGTCAGCACCTGGGCCGTGAACGCGGCATCGAACGTGCCCTTGCGCGCTCCGCGTACTGGCTTCTCCGACTCGACCAGCTTGATGAACTTGTCGTTGGCGGCGATTGAGCGCAGCTCTTGCTCGAGGTCGCTCTTGGAGATCGCCGTGCCGTTGACAGTGGCCGCGTTCGACGCCGAACCGCACGCGACAAGCACGAGGGCCAGTGCGGTTGAGAGCGCTACGACAGTCGCACGAAATTTGCTCACGTCGAAATCACGTCGAAACCGATCGTATCGGCCCTTCGTCGCCCGCTGGAATCAGCTCACCGAGAAGCGCGATCACGGCCGCAACGGCGTCGACGCCGCGAGCGAGGGGCACGACGAGTTGCCGGAGATCCTCCTTGTAGACCGCCTTGGGAAACAGGCGCTGTAAGCGGATCTCCTGGCTCGTGCGGAGCGACAGCGGGCGCACGCGGGCAACGCCTTTGGCGACCGTCACCTCGGTGATGCCGATGCGGGCGCACTCGGCGCGAAGCGTGGCCACTCGCAAGAGCGCCTCCGCCGGTGTGGGCGGCGCGCCGTAGCGGTCGATCCACTCGGCGCGGATGTCGTCGACGGTGTCGTGGGAGTCGACGGCGGCTAGGCGGCGGTAGGCCTCGAGGCGCTGCTCTTCACGCGTGACGTAATCGTTGGGCAAGAAGGCGTCGGATGGCAGGTCGAGTTTGATCTCGGCCGGCGGGCGCACCTCCTCACCCTTCAACTCGGCGACCGTTTCCGTCACCATCTGCACGTAGAGGTCGTAGCCGACGGCCGCGATGTGGCCCGACTGTGTCGCGCCGAGCAAGTTGCCCGCGCCGCGGATCTCGAGGTCTCGCATGGCGATCTTGAACCCCGAGCCCAACTCGTTGTGCTCACCGATCGTCTTGAGTCGCTCGTAGGCTTCCTCGCTGAGTTGCTTGTCGGGCGGGTAGAAGAGGTAGGCGTAGGCCCGTTGCCCGGCGCGTCCGACCCGACCCCGCAACTGGTGGAGTTGGCCGAGGCCCATGATGTCGGCGCGGTCGACAACCAACGTGTTGACGGTTGGCATGTCGATGCCCGACTCGATGATCGTGGTGCACACGAGCACGTCGTATTGACC
>JALZBN010000024.1 GCA_030947365.1 Actinomycetota bacterium | reverse complement strand
TCGAACAGGTGGAGCTGACTGAGCCATGGAAGGCGCTGAAGGACGCTGGCGCCGAGACCGAGTTGATCGCCCCCAAAGACGGGGAGGTGCAGGCGTTCAACCACCTCGACAGGGGTGACACCTTTCACGTTGACCGCACCACGAGCCAGGCGAAGGCCGACGACTATGACGGCCTCATGCTTCCCGGCGGGGTGGCCAACCCCGACCAGCTCCGCACGAACGACTCGGCGGTGACGTTTGTGCAGAAGATCGCCGACTCCGGCAAGCCGATCGCGGCCATCTGCCACGCGCCGTGGACGCTCGTAGAGGCCGGCGTGGTTGACGGTCGCACGCTCACGTCGTGGCCGAGCCTCAAGACCGACATCCGCAATGCGGGCGGCAACTGGGTCGACGAGGAGGTTCACGTCGACAAGGGATTGGTAACGAGCCGTAAGCCCGACGACCTTCCCGCCTTCAACGTAAAGATGGTCGAAGAGTTCGCCGAGGGACGTCACTGAGCGGGTGCCTCATCGGGACCCGCGGCATCGGGCGCGACCTGATTTCCGAATACAGCGCTCACGGCCCCCTGCCGGCGACAACCTCTTTACGCCTCTCGAGCAATTTCTGTCACTACCCCGCGCACAGCAGATGGAACATTTCTCGGACCTGACGCCCGGACAGCGGGCAGTCTGCGCAGTCTGGGCCCTCGCCTCGGATGTGCTATCCGATGGGCTCCACGGGTACTTGTGGAACTCTAATGGTTATACGGCTAATGATGCTGTCATCGGAGCACAGTTACTCGGTCTCGACGATTATGTTTCTGCTCTTGAGCCGGTCCTACAGGCGTTCCCCAACGGCCGGGTTCCGTTCGACCAGGTTGAGCGCCGTGAGGCCCTGGAGGCCATAGCAGATACCGCAAATGAGGCAGCATTTCAGCTGGCGGATGACCGCTTAAGCGAACTCGTGGATGCATATCCCAACGATCTACAGCAGCACGCAGGCAAGTACATACTACAAGCACCCCACGACTTCTTTCTGCCCGACGAGCCCGAAAACCAGCCTGGAAATCAGTGATACCCACCCCCTCCTGCAGTCTGTCGCAGCAGCCCCGCTGAAGGCAGTCAGGCCTGGTCGGGCAGGCTCGTCGAGTTTGGTGTCGACGAGTCTCGGGCAAAGCGACTGACATGGATGCCATCACGCTGTTGAAGAACGACCACAAGGCGGTTGAGGCCCTTTTCAAGAAGTTCGAGAAGGCCGGCGACAACGCCCACAAGACCAAGCGCGGTATCGCCGACTCGATAGTCGAGGAACTGTCGGTGCACGCCGCCATCGAGGAGCAGGTCTTCTACCCGGCGGTGCGCGAGGCCGTCCCCGACGAGGAAGACATGGTGCTCGAGTCGCTCGAGGAACATCACGTGGTCAAGTGGTTGCTGTCCGAGATCGACGGCATGCCGCCCGAGGCCGAGCGTTTCGACGCCAAGGTGACGGTGCTCATCGAGAACGTGCGCCACCACGTCGAGGAAGAGGAGACCGAGCTCTTTCCCGAGGTCCGCAAGGCGCTGGGCCGCAAGAAGCTGGGCGAGATCGGCGACGCCATGGAGAGGGCAAAGAAGCTGGCGCCCAAGCGCCCGCACCCCCGGGCCCCCGACACGCCGTCGGGAAAGAAGGCCGCGCTGCGCTAGGGCAGGCGCGCCGCGCCGGCGCGCCCCAGTCGACGGCTGATCGACCATGGCGTCATCCGGCTCGCGCTCGCCAGCATGCGGTATCCGAGGCCGGGCACGCAGATGGCCCGGCCCCGCCCGACGGCGCGCAAACCGGCTTTGGCCACATCGTCGGCCGACATCCAGAACGCGCCGGGAATCCCGTGCAGCCCAAGGTTCTCCCGCAACTGGAACTCGGTGCGGGTGAACCCCGGCAACAGCGCCACCACGTGAACGCCCGACGCCTTCACCTCTTCGTGCACGGCGAGGCTGAAGGTGGTCAGGTACGACTTCGTGGCCGAGTAGGTGGCCCAGAAGGGGATTGGCTGGAGGCCGGCGATCGACGACACGTTGATGACGCCGCCGTGGCCGCGCCGGATCATGCCGGGCAGGGCGGCCCGGGTCAGTCGAACCGGCGCGAGCACGTTCAGCCGCACCTCCTGCTCCTCCTCTTCGACGGGAAGCGACGCAAACGCGCCGCGGGTGCCAAAGCCGGCGTTGTTCACGAGCAGGTCAACCGGGCGCTCGCCGGCTTCAAGACGACGTTCGACCACGGCGAGGGCGAAGGGGTCGGCGAGATCGGCCGCGATCACTTCGACCTGACCCCCATGCTGGGCCCGCAGATCGGTGGCCAGGGTTTCCAACCGCTCGCGCCGGCGCGCCACCAACACCAGGTCAGATCCGCGCCGGGCCAGTTGCACGGCCATGGTTTCGCCAATGCCACTGGACGCGCCGGTGACCAGGGCCACGGGCCACCGCGCCTGTCGGGACCGGGCTGACATTAAGGCATCGTAAGCGGTGCCACTGTCGGGTAGTACCCGTCCGGTACTCTGCGGCCCGTGCAGGGCTCCACCTTGACCCGCCTGCTCTGCGCCATTGTCGTCGTCATCGGCATAGCGGTCGGAGCCGTCGCCCTCCTCGCTCCTTCGAGTGGCGGAGCCAACTCGTCGGGCACCGATGCCGTCGGCCCGCCGCTTCCGGGATCGTCCGGCACGGGGGTTCGCGCCGCTGGTGATCCTGCGGCGTGGATCATCGGGGAGAACCAGAAACCGGGTACCTCCGACTGGCAGGTCAAAGGTCCGATCAACAACGGCAACATCGAGGGCTACGCGGACGCGACCAGCGTCACCCAGGGTGCGGCCGTGCGCATCTTCGTATCGACGGATTCGCCCGGTTACCACGTCGAGGCCTACCGCATGGGCTACTACGGCGGTCGCCAGGGGCGCCTGGTGTGGCGCTCCACCAACCTGGTCGGCTCCAGACAAGCGCTGCCCGTCGTCGACTCGACCACCAAAATGGTGGAGGCCAAGTGGCGCCCGTCGCTCACGTTGAACGTCGACGCGACCTGGCCTCCGGGCGACTACCTCATCAAGCTCGTCGCCGACAACGGCTTCCAGCAGTTCGTTCCTCTCGCAGTCCGCGACGACACGAGTCACGCGCCGCTGCTCGTGATGAACGCGGTCACCACTTGGCAGGCCTACAACAAATGGGGCGGCCACAGCCTCTACGAAGGCCAATCGAGCCCGAGGGCGCAGTTCACCCCCGAGCAGCGGTCGCAGGTCGTGTCGTTCGACAGGCCCTACGTCAACGATTCCGGCGCGGGCGATTTCCTCGGAAACGAGCTGCCGCTGGTCACCCTGATCGAGTCGCTGGGAATCGACGTCACCTACTCGACCAATGTCGACCTTCAACAGCGACCGGAGTTGCTGGCGAACCACAAGGCACTCCTGTCACTCGGCCACGACGAGTACTGGTCGCTCGAGATGCGCCAAGCGGTCGAACGGGCGCGCGACAGCGGCCTCAACGTGGCCTTTTTCGGCGCCAATGCCCTCTACCGCGCGATCCGCCTGGGGCCTTCGGACTTAGGGGCCAACCGGCACGAGATCAACTATCGGGTGGCCCGCGGCGATCCCCTTTTCGGGAAGGACAACTCACGGGTGACGGTGAGCTGGCGCGAGCCTCCGTTGAACCGACCCGAGAGCAGCCTCGTCGGCACCTATTACGACTGCAACCCGGTCAAGGGTGACCTGGTGGTGGCCGATCCCTCGGGTTGGGTCTTCGCCGGCACCGGCCTCAGCGCGGGCGACAAGTTGAAGAACGTGGTGGGCCCGGAGTTCGACCGTTACGACAAAAATGTGCCGCAGCCCCCGGGGCCGGTGCAGGTGCTCTCGCACTCACCGGTGCGCTGTCACGGCCGGGCCACGTTCTCCGACATGACGTACTACAGCACGCCGTCGGGCGCCGGGGTCTTCGCGACCGGTACCAACTGGTGGATCAGCCGGCTCGGCCCCGCGTGCCCCCCGGGAGATTGCGTCGACGCAAAGGTCGTGCAGATCACCGAGAACGTCCTCAAGGTCTTTGCCGTCGGCCCCGCCGGTCAGAGTCACCCGTCGGTGAGCAACCTCAGCCGCCTCGGTAGTTCCAGTTCGACCTCCTCCACATCGAGCACAACCCCGAACACGCAAGACACCGATGAGCAGTTCACGACATCGACGTCGACGACAAGACGGGCGGCCACGGTGCTGACCGACCCGACGACCACGGCGCCGTTCTCGGTGCCTCCGGTTACCTCCAAGCGCACGCCGTAGCTATGACTCCTCGTTCCTCAGTTCGAGGGCCACGCGTGTCGTGGACGCGCCGCATCGGCGCCCGCTTCAGCGCACTCGTGGGCTCGGACGCGGCCAGCGTGCGCCAGGGTCTCGCCGCCCTGCTCGTCTCATCGGGCGGTGACCTCCTAGCCGGACTCACCCTCGGTGCCATCACCGGCACGCTGCAAGAGCTCCCCGGCCTTCTCGTGCTCGTGCCCGCGGCCATCGGGATGCGGGGCAACGTGTTCGGCGCGCTGGGCAGCCGGTTGGGGACGGCAATCCACGAGGGGACGTTTCGCCTCTCGCGCCGCGCCGACACGGTCGTGGGCCAAAACGTCCTCGCTTCCATGGCGCTCACGCTCTCGGTCTCCCTCGCCCTGGCCGTGCTGGCCAAGGCGGTGGCCGTCGGGTTCGGTCTGCCCAACACGATCTCGATCACCGACTTCGTCGTCATCTCCGTCGTCGGCGGAGTCGTGTCATCGATTGCAGTTCTCGGCCTGACCCTGGCGGTCGCAGCCGCCTCGGTCCGCCATGGCTGGGACCTCGACAACGTGGGCGCGCCGCTCGTGACCGCCGCCGGCGACATGGTGACGCTCCCGGCGTTGTTCCTGGCCACGTTCCTCATCGACATCCCCGTGTTGTCAACGGTTCTCGCGGCCGCGACCGCCGCTCTCGCGCTGGCGGCGCTGGTTGCCGCCTTTCGCGCCGGGCTGCCGATCCTCAACCGGATCCTGCGCGAATCGCTGCCGGTGCTGATACTTGCCGGCACCATCGACGTCGTCGCCGGGCTCACGATCGAGAAGCGCCTTACGTCGTTTCTGGCCTTCCCCGGCCTGCTCGTGCTCGTGCCCCCGTTTCTCGAAGACACCGGCGCGCTCGGCGGCATCTTGTCGAGTCGCCTGTCCAGCAAGCTGCACCTCGGCATCTTGGAGCCGACCAACGTTCCCCAGCGCCCGGCGCGCGGCGATTTCATACTCACGTTCCTCTACGCCATCCCCGTCTTCCTTCTGGTGGCGGTGTCATCCGATGTCGCCGCCTCGGTGGCCGGGCTTGCCACCCCGGGCGTGGGGCGTATGGTCGCCATCTCTCTCATCGGGGGCCTCCTCGCGACCACGTTTGCCGTCGGCATCGCCTATTACGGTGCGGTGCTGGCGGTGCGCCTCGGCCTCGACCCCGACAACCACGGGATCCCGCTGATCACCTCCTCGATGGACCTCATCGGAGCGTTCGCGTTGATCCTCGCGGTTGTGCTCGTGGGCCTCCCGTGAGCCGGGGAAACGGTAGGGTGGGACGTTCCATGGACGACAAACCCCGGAACCTGAAGGCGATGCTCTCGGAGGCCAAGGACACGGCCGAGCTCATGGTCGACCTCGGCTATGCGGCGGTTTACTTCGGCGACGCGGCTATGGCCGAAGAGGTGTACCAGCTCGAGGAAAAGCTGGCCGAGCTCGGCCACGACATGCGCGCCGTGTGCGTGCTGGCCGCCCGCTCGCCGCGCGACGCCGATGCCATGGCGTCGGTGCTACAGGTGGTTGGTGCCATCGAGCGCATCGGCTACGCCGCCGTCGACATCGGTCGCATCGTCACCCACCGTCTCGGCATTCCCCGGTCGCTCATCGCCGACCTCTCGAAGGCAGAGGAGATTTCCCACCGGGTGCGGGTGCGAGAGGGCTCCCAGATGGCGCACCGGGCCCTGGCCGACCTCGAGCTGCCCGTCGAGGTGGGCATGACGGTTGTCGCCATCCGGCGCGACAGGGAGTGGATCAACGACGTCGAAGGTGACGAGGTCGTGTTGCCCGGCGATGTGCTGTTCCTCCAGGGCGCGCCGGCGGGAGTCGCCGAGTTGCGCGCCCTCGCCGGCGCGCCGCAGTGGTCGCCGCCCGAGCCGGCGGAGGAGGTAGAGGTCTCCGATCTCGATCGCGCCATCGACGTGCTGGTCGAGATGAAGAACATCTCCGAGGTCGCCGTCGGTCTGGCGTACTCAGCACTCGTGCTGCGCGACCAAGGGCTCGCCGCCGAAGTCAGCCATCTCGAAGACCGCCTCGACGAGATGAAGGAGCGGCTCGAGCTCTGGGTCCTGCGCGCCGCCCAAGAACACGTCGATCCTTCTCCGCTGCGGGGGCTCGTGCACCTGGCCCAGGCCGCGGAGGAGATCGGCGACGCCGCCCAGCAAATGGTCTGGCTCGTCGAGGAGCAGGAGGAGCTGCACCCGATCCTGGCCATCGCCCTCGGCGACGCCGAGGAGGTTGTCGTGCGGGTGCCAGTCGCTCCTCGATCGCCCGCCGACGGTCGTGCCCTGGCCGAGCTGCGGGTCGAAACCGAGACGGGGTTCTACCTACTGGCCATCCGGCGCGGTGGTCGGTATCTCTACCGGCCCCGTCCCACCGCGGTGCTCCAGGCCGGCGACGAGCTGATTGCCACCGGCCCCGACGAGGGTCACCGGTTGCTGGCGAGCATGTGCGGTTACCACCTCATCGAAGACGACGAAACCGGTGAAGACGAGCTCGTGCCGTCGGCTACGGCGCGGGGCTGACGGCGCGCCGCACCTGTTCCTGGCGCTCCTCGATGCCTCCGGTGAGGGTGTGGAAGGCGACGTCGTGGCTTTCGAGCAAGCCGCGGATCCGCCCGTCGACGTCGGCCTGAAAGGACGTGTCGTCGGGCCGTAGGCCGTCGAGCACGATCGGGAACTCGATCGGCAGGTAGAAGACGTGGTCGTAGCGGGCCCGCAGATCGAGCACTGCGATCTCGCGCGACTCGAGCCAGAGGTGGTTCTCCTTGCGGTCGGACTTGTTGTGTTCCATCACCCAGTCGGCGTAGGCCAGCACGTCGTAGATCGACCGGTCGGCCACGAACCGATCGTGCACCGCCTCGGCCCGCCACTGCTTGAGGAAGATCAACGTCTCGGTTTCCGCCGTGGCCGTCTGGTCGAGCGGAAACCCGAGCTCGACGACCTCCCGGGCCACCTCGGGAAGCAGCGGATAGTCCCATTCCCTCGCGAAGAGGTTGGCCAATGTCGTCTTGCCGGTTGAGAACGAACCTACGAATGCGATCTTCACGGCGCACAGTCTGCCCGCGCCGGCCGGGTAGGTTGACGACCATGGAGAGGTTGTGCCTTCTGGCGGTCCATGCCCACCCTGACGACGAGGCGTCGAAGGGTGCCGCGACCGTGCACCGGTACCATGCCGAGGGAGTGCACGCGGTGCTCGTGTGCTGCACCGGGGGTGAGGCCGGCGAGATCCTCAATCCGGCCATGGACCGACCCGAGGTGCACGAGCGCCTCCACGAGGTGCGCATGGAAGAGCTCCAGCGGTCGACCGAGATCATCGGCTACGACGAAGTGGTCATGCTCGGCTACCGCGACTCGGGCATGCCGGGAACGCCCGAGAACGAAGACCCGGCCTGCTTCGCACGCGCCGAGCTCTCCGAAGCGGTTGGCCGCCTCGTCGAGGTCATCCGGCGCGAACGGCCACAGGTCATCATCACCTACGCCGACAACCAAGAGGGCTACCCGCACCCCGACCATCTCCGGGTCCACGACATCAGCGTCGTGGCCTTCGATGCCGCCGGCGATCCCGACGCCTATCCCGGCGCCGGCGCACCGTGGCAGCCGTCGAAGCTCTATTACACGGCTTGGTCGCGCGCTCGCATGCTCGCGATACACGACACGTTCCTCGAGCTCGGAATGGAGTCACCGTTCGACGAGAAGTGGTTCGCCCGCCCCGACATGGATGATCGCATCACCACTCGCGTCGACGTGACTGCTCTCGACAACATCCGCCGCGCCGCCCTCCTTGCTCACGCCACGCAGATCGACCCGGAGTCGCCGTTCTGGGGATTTGGCCTGCCCGCCGACAAGGTCGTCTACGGCACCGACGACTACATCCTCGCCCGCAACCTCGTCGAGAGCCCCATCCCCGAGGACGACCTGTTTGCCGGTGTGCGCGAGCGCGTACCATCCGCTGCCGGACAAGAGGGCGTTGCCAACATGACAGAGGAGAGCTGATGTCGAAGTACCTGACCCAGGAGTGGCTCGACGAGGGGCGCGAGCTGGCCCAAGAATTTCCCGAGCGTCCGGGCGCCACTGCCCACATGCAGTACCACGTCACCGGTGGGCCTGAGGGCGACGTGAAGTACTACTGGGTGGTGGCCGACGGCAAGCTCCTCGAGTCGAAGCTCGGCGAAGACCCCGATGCCGAGTTCACGCTCACCCTCACCTACGACGACAGCGTCAAGATCCAAAAGGGCGAGCTCGGCGCGAACGCGGCGTTCATGCAGGGCCGCATGAAGGTGGGCGGCAACATGGGCAAGTTGATGAGTCTCCTGCCCCTCACCCAGGCGCCCGAGTACCGGGCGATCATGCAAAAGGTCAACGCCATCACCGATTACTAGGCATCCGACTACTAGGCGTCCTACTTCATCCGCACCGGCAGGTGGTTCCGAAGTAGCCGTAGTGCCTGCAAAGGGCCAACTTCTATTCATTCCCAGCGGCATGTGGTTACGAAGGAGCCTTAGTGCCAGTAACTGATCTGCATGACGCCAGCGACGGCGCGCTGGTGGTGGCCATCGGTCGCTGGCGGGAGGACGCCTTGGCCGAGGCCTACCGCCGCCACGCTGGTGCCGTGTTCGCCTTGTCCCGGCGGCTGCTCGTCGACCGCCAGATGGCCGAGGAGGTTCTTCAGGAGGTCTTCCTGCGGCTGTGGAACCAGCCCGACCGGTTCGACCCCGAGCGGGGGTCATTGCGGGCCTACCTCCTGGCGCAAACCCATGGCCGATCAGTCGACATGTTGCGGTCGGAGACGTCACGGCGGCGCCGTGAGGAGCGCGACGCCCGAGAGCGGGCCGAGAGCGTCATCGACATCGAGCGCGAGGTCATCGACCTTTCCATGTCAGAACAGGTGAAAGACGTTGTCGCGGCCCTGCCCGACGACGAGCGCAAGGCCATCGAGTTGGCCTACTTCGGCGGCCACACCTATCGCCAGGTGGCGGTCATGCTTGACCAACCAGAGGGAACGGTGAAGAGCAGGATTCGCTCCGGGCTCCGCCGGATGCGTGAAGGACTCGTTGCCGCCGGACTGAGCCCGAGCGGCCAGAGTGGGATGGGAGTCTCGTGGGCCGAGAACTGAGCCACAGCGAGGTCGCCGAGCTTCTCGGCGCCTACGCCCTCGACGCCGTCGACCCCGAAGAGAGCGCAGCCATCCTGGCTCACTTGGGGGAGTGCCTCCAGTGCCAGACCGAGGTGGCCACGCACCGTGAGGTCGCGGCCTTGCTGGCTCCCGTCGGCGCGAGCGCGCCGGCGCGCCTGTGGGACCAGATCGCCGGTTCGCTCGAGGAGGCGCCACCCCCGCTCCAGCTCTCCAATGTCCGCCAGATCGGCAGTGGGCGCCGGAGTAGCCGGATGGGCACCATTGCGACGGCAGCCGCGGCCGCGGCGGTCATCGCCGTCGTTGGGGTGCTCGGGCTCAAGGTCTCCGACAACTCGGGCGCGATCAACCGGATGGCCGACGGTAGCTACGGCACCCAGCTCAGCCGGGCCACGAGCGCGGCCCTCGCTGATCCGAGATCACGGCTCGTCGACCTGCGGTCATCTGGGGGTTCGTCGTCCGCGAGCAACGTCTCGGCTCAGGCCGTCGTGCTGCCCGATGGCACCGGTTACGTGGTCAAGGACAACCTTCCTGCTCTCGACGCCAACCGCACCTACCAACTGTGGGCGGTCGTGGGCGACACCAAAATCTCGGTTGGCGTGCTTGGTCCCAGTCCCGGGCCGTCGGGGTTCAAGGCCGCCGGTAACGTCTCCGCCCTCGCGATCACCCAGGAGTCAGCCGGCGGCGTGGTCAGTTCC
>JALZBN010000169.1 GCA_030947365.1 Actinomycetota bacterium | reverse complement strand
GAGGTGGGTCGGCTGGCCCGGGCCCTCAACACCATGCTCGAGCGCATCCAGGCCGCGTTTCGCGAGCGCGACGCAACCGAGGCTGAGCTGCGCCGTTCCGAGGCCCGGTTGCGCCGCTTCGTTGCCGACGCGTCGCACGAGCTGCGCACGCCGGTCGCGGCGGTGGCGGCCTATGCCGAGTTGTTCGAGCGGGGCGCGAGCGACCGCCCGGTCGACTTGGCCCGGGTGATGTCGGGGATCCGGGTGGAGACGTCACGGATGGGTGAGCTCGTCGACGACCTGCTCCTGCTCGCACGACTCGACGAGGGCCGGCCGCTTGAGCAAGAGCCGGTCGAGCTCGTCGCAGTGGCGGCCCAGGCGGTGGACGCCGCCGTGGCTGTTGGTCCGGGGTGGCCGGTGCGACTGGAGGCGGGCCGGCCGGTCGAGGTACTGGGCGACGCGGCGCGGCTGCGCCAGGTTCTCGACAACCTCCTCGGCAACGTGCGGGCCCACACGCCGGAAGGAACGTCGGTGGCGGTGCGAGTAAGCAGCGAAGAGAACGGCGCGCAGGTAGCGGTCAGCGACGACGGACCCGGGATGACCGAGGACGAGGCCAGCCACGTCTTCGAGCGCTTCTACAGGGTCGACCAGTCGCGCTCTCGCCAGCACGGCGGCGCGGGCCTGGGGCTTGCCATCGTTGCTGCGATCGTGAAGTCCCACGGCGGCGACGTCACTGCGAGCGCCTCGCCCGGAGCCGGCGCGACTTTCACCGTCCGGCTTCCGCTGGCGCACGTGCCCGACGACGACCAGGTGGAGGCGGTGTCGCCCTACGCACGACCGGCGCCCGGAGATGAGTCTGGCGACGGCGAGCCGAGGATCTCACGAAGCGCGACCTGACCGGGGTGATCTGAGGTGACGTCTCGCAAGTCCGCGGTAGTGGTGTCGAGGTAGCGCCTGGTGGTCTCGGGCGATGCGTGCCCGAGCAGGGCCTGCAGCTCGACGATGTTCGCGCCCGCGTCCAGGGCTGAGATGGCGAAGGTGTGGCGCAGGGCGTGCACCAACGCGCCGGCGGGCACCCGAGCCCTCAGTTCGGCCCTGACATAGAGCCGCTCAACCAGGTATTTCATCTGGTCGGCGCTCAGGCCTTCGCCCCGGCAGTTGACGAACAGGGCTGTCGAAGGGTCGTCGAGATCGTGACCGGGAAAGCGCGCGGCGCGGCTTTGAAGGTAGGCCGCGAGGGCGGCTTCCAGGGGTTCGTGCATTGGGATGGCGCGGGCGTTCCCGCTCTTGCCCACGACAACGAGCTGGCGATCGCCAGGAGGGCCGGTGAGTGACCCAAGATCCAAGCTGACCGCTTCACCGGAGCGGATTCCAGTGACACAGAAGGTGGCGATGAGGGCCAGGTCGCGCTCGGGCCAGGGCGCGCGGGCCTGGGGGTCGGCAACGGCGGCGGTGGCGAGGAGGCGCGCCGCTGCCTCGGGGTGGCGGATGGACCGGGGTTCGGTCCTCGGTTTGCGGGGCCGGCTCACGACGACCATGGGGTTGCCGTCCCGCACGTCTTCGGCCACGAGAAAGTCGAAGAAGCCCGACCAAGCAGAATGGGCCCGCAGGACTGACGCCGGCGCGTGGTCGTTGGCCCACGACGCGAAACCGAGTTGGAGCGCTTGCTTGCTCAGATCCTCGACACGCAGAGCGCTGGCAGCGATGCGACTGCCCACGCCCTCGATGTCACGGCGGTACGCAGCGACAGTTGCCGGCGGTTTGGTGGCGCTCAACTGATGGAGCCAAGCGTCGACCGCCTCGTTGACGCGAGTCGTAGGGCTGAGCCCCATGTGCGACTTCTAGTTGGCGTACGGCCAGTTGAGGATGCCCTCACCGGCGGGCGGGGGGAGGATCATCGATTCGCTCCCGTCAGCGCCGACGCGCACGACGGCCTTGGCGACGAAGTTCCCGTAGGTGCTGCGACCAGTGCCGTCGGTCGCCTCTTTCGGGCCCTTGTTGAACGCGTCCCAAGCGGCCTTGGGTGTGCTGTGGCTGCTGATGACGGGCCCGGCCGACGGGTGGATCCAGCGATTCGTGAGTGCTCGTACCTCGTACACGACGCTCTTGCTGTTGGTGGTGTCCATGACTTGCCTCTCAGACTGCATTGCGTGTCCCCACCCTACCTCGTGTTGCACCCAACTCCTGATAATTAGGATTATCGGTGGAATTACCGGAACAAGAGGACGATCCCGAGGACGATGAGGACGACGGCATTGACGATCGTCTTCCTGCCGAGGTAGCGGCCGAGCCGGGTAGCCGCCCGGCGCTGTCGTGGCGCGAAGACGATAAGCAAGACCAGCCCGGCGACGATGGCGACGACTCCTGCGACCAGTCTCACGACGACCGAACGGTACAGCGAGCCCTATGAGGATTTGATGAGGAGAACCAGTAAGGGCAAGCCCGGATGGGCCCTCGCTGCCAGGATGGCAGGCTATCTCAGAGACCTCCATGAGATATCCTGAGTAGGTGACGAAACGACTGATCGAGGTCGACGATGCCAAGCTTGAGGTGGTGCGGGCGCTGCTTGGGACGCGGACCCTCAAGGCGACGGTTGACGATGCCTTCAACGAGGTTCTTGCACTCGCTCAGCGCCGCCGGGCCCTGCTGGCGGAGCGTGGAGTCGAGCCCGAGGTACTGGCGGATCCAGCGGCCCGCCGCGACGCGTGGGGCTGAGGCCGTACTACCTCGGCGACACGTCCGCACTCGCACGGCTTGGCCAGCCCGCGGTCGCAGCTCGGCTCGGGCCGCTCCTCGAGAGCGGACTGGTCGCCCGCTGCACCCCCACAGATCTCGAAGCGGGCTTCTCCTCGACGAGCCCAACGTCGCATCGAGCGATGCGAGAGGAGCGTTCAGCCTGGCCGTTTGTGGAAATGACCCAGCCGAACCTCGATCGCGCCATGGCGGTCCAGGACGCACTCGCCGAGCGGAGTCAGCAGCGTGGAGCGAAGATTGCCGACCTGTTGATAGCCGCGGCCGCGGAGGCAGCCGGGCTCGTCGTCCTCCACTATGACCACGACTTCGATCTCATCGCCGAGATAACCGGCCAGCCGACCGACTGGATCTTGCCTGCCGGCAGCGTCTCGTAGGCCAGCCAGCATCGAGCCAGCGGGCCGATGGCTGAGGCGAAGAAGCAGCGCCAGCGCAGGGGGACTATCCCGGGCCGCCTTCCCGTCACTCCTATACCCGGTGCACCGCCGTGCCGGCTGATTGGGCCGACCCACGAACCTGGTGATGCTTACCCTGGCAACCGTCGTGCACAACCTACGAGTGCTCGCCGCCTTCGAGGATCGACAACACGACCACGCCCAGCGGGCTGTCCCGGACCGGCGCGCCGTGAAGCGGCCCCGGGCCGATTTGGGAGTGCAGAAACCCGGTGTGAATCGGTCGATTTTCGGCACACAACGCCGATTTGTGCACTCCCAAACGCGGGAGCGAGTGCACCTCCCCGGCTAGCGAAGGGCCACGTTCGTGGTCCGCGCCCGTGTGAAGCTCAGGTGCGTCGCCGAGCCCGTGCTGTTCGTCGGCGCCGGGCCCGGTCGCGTACCCGGCCAGCGACATGGTGATATCGGCGATCCGTTCGGCATTTCGGCCTCCTCTCGGCGACGATCCAGTAGTGCAGACCGCGTGCCGCCCGCCGACTCATCGCGGCGGAGCACACATGTCGGCTGCGCATAGTCTTGCGGTCCGTCGAGGGGCCCTCCGGCGACCTAGCGAGGAGCGCGACATAGCGAGGAGCGCGACATGAGCTACGCAGTGGACTTCGTCAACGTCTCTACCATCGGCCTGGAGTCGTCGCCGGTGGCGACCTCACTCGCCGGCCTGCGGGCGAACGAGGCTCGCTACTTCAAGAACAAGTACGACCACGTCTTCACTGTCGAACCGGCAGCCAAGGCCAAGAAGGCCATCGACTGGGTGCACCGCATCCTCAAGGAGGAACGCGAC
>JALZBN010000168.1 GCA_030947365.1 Actinomycetota bacterium | reverse complement strand
GAGCTGGGCCGCGTCGGCGAGCTCGGCCTCGGTCACGCCTGGCAATGGCAGGAACTCCGACGCTTGGCGGTTGCCGAGAGTGATCGTGCCCGTCTTGTCGAGCAGCAGGGTCGAGCAGTCACCGGCGGCCTCGACGGCGCGCCCCGACATGGCGAGGACATTGCGCTGCACAAGGCGGTCCATGCCGGCGATGCCGATGGCTGACAGGAGGCCACCGATTGTCGTGGGGATCAGACAAACGAGCAACGCGACCAGCACGACGACCGACTGGCCGGCATTCGAGTAGACCGCGAAGGGCTGTAGCGATACGACGGCCAGCAGGAAGATGATCGTCAGCCCCGACAGGAGGATGTTGAGGGCAATCTCGTTCGGCGTCTTCTGGCGACTTGCGCCCTCGACGAGGGCAATCATGCGGTCGAGGAACGTCTCGCCCGATTTCGACGAGATGCGCACGACAATCCGGTCCGACAGGACCCGGGTCCCACCCGTGACTGCGCTGCGATCACCGCCCGATTCCCGGATAACGGGAGCCGACTCGCCGGTGATGGCCGACTCGTCGACAGAGGCAATCCCCTCGACCACATCACCGTCGCCGGGGATGAGCTGGCCGGCCTCGACAACGCACTCGTCGCCGACCTGTAGAAGGGTCGACGCGGTCTCGACAATGGTTCCGTCCCCCTGCTGCACGTAGGCGACGGTTTCCGACCTGGTCTTGCGAAGTGCCTCAGCCTGAGCCTTGCCCCGTCCTTCAGCCATGGCTTCGGCGAAGTTGGCGAAGAGCACCGTGAACCACAGCCATGCCGCCACCAATCCGGCGAAGACACTGTTGGAGGCGGTGGCCGTGGGGAGATCCCGGATGAAGAGGACCGTGGTGAGGACGCTTCCGATCTCGACCACGAACATGACTGGGTTGCGGGCCATCTTGCGGGGGTCGAGCTTGACGAGCGAGTCGAGGCTGGCGCGGCGCAGAATGGCGCCGGAGAACAACGAGCTCGATCGCTTGGTGCCACTCGGCGCCGACGGCGCCACGGGTGGCTCGGTCTCCATCGTATTCGTCATCAGAAGCCTCCAACCAGATGCTCGACCGCGGGGCCAAGCGCGACCACGGGGAAATAGGTGAGGCCGACGACAATCAGCACGACGGCGGTGAGAAGGCCCGTGAACAGCGGTGTGGTGGTCGGGAACGTGCCGGCCGATGCGGGTACCCGCTGCTTGGCGCCGAGCGAGCCGGCGATCGCAAGGACCGGGATCATCAGCAGGAACCTTCCGACGAGCATGCTGAGCGCCAGGGTGGTGTTGAACCAGTCGGTGTTACCGGTAAGGCCGCCGAAGGCAGAACCGTTGTTGTTGGCCGCCGACGTGAACGCGTAGGTCATCTCGGTGAGCCCGTGGGCCCCGGGGTTGGTCAGCGACGACACTGCCGTCGGTAACACCACCGATACCCCGGCGAAGACAAGGACGACGATCGGCACGAACAGGATGTAGAGCACGACGAGTTTCATCTCCGTCGCCTGAATCTTCTTTCCGAGGTACTCCGGGGTCCGTCCCACCATCAGACCGGCGATGAACACACTGAGAAGGGCGAACAGCAGCATCCCGTAGAGGCCGGATCCCGTGCCACCCGGGCTCACCTCACCGAGCATTATGTGGACAAGGGGCGTCGCACCACCAAGGGGCGTGAGGCTGTCGTGGGCGCAGTCGACCGAGCCGGTCGAGGTTCCGGTCGTCGACGCCGCGTACAGCCCGCAGGCGGCCGAGCCGAAGCGCGCCTCCTTGCCTTCCAGATTGCCCCCGATGACCGTCGCCGACGCCTGCTGGTTGGCCCCGATGGCGGTGAGCTTCGGATTGCCGCCGACCTCGAAATGCATCGCCAGCAGCGACGCCGTGAACCACAGCAGCACCATCGCCGCGAGCACGACGAAACCCTGTCTCTTGTCTCCCGCCAGTCGACCAAACATGATCGGGAAGGCGAAGGGGATGGCGAGCAGCAGCCATATCTGGAGGATGTTGGTGATCGGGTTGGGGTTCTCGAAGGGATGGGCGGCGTTGGCGTTGTAGGGGCCGCCACCGTTCTGGCCCACCTCCTTGATGGCCTCCTGGCTGGCGACCGGACCGCCCGGAATCGACTGCTGGGCGCCCTCGACGGTGACGACCGTGCGGGTGGCGCTGAAGTTCTGGACGGCGCCCTGGCTGACGAGCACTAGTGCGAACGCGAACGACAGCGGGAGCAGCACCCTCGTGCAGGTGCGGGTCAGATCGACCCAGAAGTTGCCGAGTGTGCCGGCACGCCTGCGGACCAGGCCGCGGATCAGCGCGACCGCCACAGCCGCCCCGGCTGCGGCCGACACGAAGTTGTGGAAAGCCAGGCCCGCCATCTGGGTGAGGTACGACATCGTCGACTCGCCGACGTAGTTCTGCCAGTTGGTGTTGGTCAGGAAGGACACAGCGGTGTTGAAGGACAAGGCGGGAGGAACACCGCCGAGGTGGTCGGGATTGAGCGGAAGGTGCCCCTGGAGCCGGAGCTGGGCGTAAAGGACGAGGACCGACACCAAGGAGAACGCGAGGAGGGAGTAGGCGTAGACCGTCCAGCGCTGCTCCCGCTCGGGATCGATGCCGCCAATGCGGTAGACAGCGCGCTCGATGGGGAGGAAGACCCGATCTCCCGGCGCCCTCCTGTCGGGGCCGTACACCTTGGCCAGGTAACGCCCGAGGAGCGGCGTGGAAATGGCCAGCAGGACGACGACCACGCCCAGCTGCAGCAACTCGCTCGCGCTCATCTACAGCTTTTCCGGGAAGAGCAGGGAGTAGATCAAATAAGCGCTGAGGAGCACCGCAACAACGATCCCGATGACGTCGTCGGCTTTCATGCCGCCACCTCGACATCGGTGTCGACGTCCGCGCTCTCGTCTTCGGCCTGAGTCTGCGGACCTCCGACCATGCGATCACAACCCTTTACGAACAGCGCGGCGAGGGCAAAGAACGCCACGAGCACGCTTACGAACAGGACGTCAGCCACTTCGCCTCCCGCTCTCGGGCGCTCGGCCCGGTAATCTCCGATCTGAGGGGGATGCCGCCAATGCCGCGCCGACCTGGTCGGCGAGCGCCACCGCGACAACGCGTCGCTCGAGCGAGAGCCCCTTGCCCGGCGTCGGCTCGAGCACGAACCGGCCCAGCATTTGACCCCGACCCAGGACCGGGAGGGCGGCGCCCTCTCGCGGCAGCTCGAAACCACCATCACCCAGGACGTGCTCTCGCGTGGCAATGACACCAGTGCGCTCGACGTCGAGGTAGGACTTCTCAAACGGTGGCGCTTCGAAGGTGCAGTCCTGAAGCCTCAGCAGTTCGGTCAGCTCTGCCTGGCCGGCCATGATGACATCGGTCGGTTCGGCGCCGGTGGCGGCAAGGTCGGCTAGACGGCGGATACGACGGATCTCGCTGCGGCTCTCGGCGGCCAGCACTTTGCTCTGCCGTCCCCGGGAGGCGACGAAGCCGACGACAATCCCGGCCAGAAGCATCAGCACGGCGGTCTCGAGGTCGTCCGCCTTGTCGATGGACAAGGAGAGGTAGGGGCGGGTGAGGAAGAAGTCGAACGACACCGCCGCCGCGACGGCGGCGATGACCCCGGCGCCGCGCCCGCCTCCAGCCGCTGCCAGCACGACTACGACCATGAGGATCAGGGCCAGGTTGGAACTGTTGATCTCGGTCCGGACCGCAACGAGGGCCATGGCTACGAACACCGGTGCGAGCCCGCCGATCGCCACATCCATCAGGGAAGTCGGCTGGTCCGGGCTCTTGGGTCTCACGGATCGATTATCCGCTCGCTCGTTGCCGCAGAGTGGCTCGTTAACGGCGTCTTAGCGGCGCCGCCGCCGTTCTTAGCGGCGTCTTAGCGGTAACGATTGCGTCAGTGCCACAACGAGCTCGCCGGGCGGTCGCTCGGCTCGAGTACGTACCTTCGCCCGTTAAC
>JALZBN010000167.1 GCA_030947365.1 Actinomycetota bacterium | reverse complement strand
ACTTGGAAGAGCTGAACCGGCGTGAGCTGTCGAGCATCCCGGTGATCCTGGGCGGCGCCGCGTTGACCCGGTCCTACGTCGAGCGCGACATGCGGGAGACCTACGAGGGGCGCGTCTTCTACGGAAAGGACGCCTTCGAAGGACTTCGCACAATGGACAAGCTGATGGACCTGAAGCGCACCGGCGCGGAGGATCCCGACTTTGGACGGGAGTTGACGGGGCGGATCCGTACGGCGCGCGCCGGTGATGGCGACGGCGCGCCGGCGCTGCCGGCTCGGTCTCCCGACGTGGAAACCGACAACACCGTGTTCGTGCCCCCGTTCCTCGGTTCTCGTGTCGTGAAGGGATTGTCGATCGACGAGATCGCGAGCTGGGTCAACGAGACCGCGCTGTTCCGAAACCAATGGCAGTTCCGTCCCGAGAAGGGCGAGAACGACAAGGATTTCAAAGACCGCATCCGCCCGACTCTCCGGGAGGAGCTGGCCAAGGCGAAGCAAGCCGACGTGTTGGTGCCTCAGGTCGTCTATGGGTACTGGCCTGCCAACGGCGACGGAAACGACCTCGTGGTGTGGGCCGACGAATCTCGTGCCTCGGAGCTGGTGCGCTACTCGTTTCCCCGTGAACCGAAAGCGCCGTTTCGCTGCATCGCCGACTTCTTTCGGCCCCTCGGCTCTGGTGAGCTCGACTACGCCTGCTTCTCCATCGTGACGATGGGACCCGGGGTCTCGGAAGCCACCGCCAAGCTCTTCGCCGACGATCGTTACCAGGAATACCTCCTGTTGCACGGGCTCGGCGTGGAGATGGCCGAGGGCCTGGCCGAGTATTGGCACCGGCGGATCCGAGAGGAGTGGGGCTTCGCCGACGAGGACGGCAATCTGGTCAACATGCTGCTCCGCCAGCACTACCGCGGCGGCAGATATTCGTGGGGCTACCCGGCGTGTCCCGATCTGGAGGACAACGCCAAGGTGGCCCAGCTACTCGGCGCGGACCGTATCGGCGTGGCGGTGAGCGACGACTTCCAGTACGACCCGGAGCAGACGACTTCGGCCATCATCTGCCACCACCCCAAGGCCAAGTATTTCGTGGCCCGGTAGCGTCCGCGCCGCGACGTAGCAAGGAGAACTGATGCAACTCGGCATGGTGGGATTGGGTCGGATGGGCGCCAATCTGGTGCGGCGGCTCATGAAGGACGGCCACGAATGCGTCGTCTATGACGTGAATGCGGGGGCCGTGACAGCGCTAGAGGGCGAGGGCGCGGTCGGCGCGTCGTCGCTCGATGACTTCGTGTCCAAGTTGTCGGTGCCACGCGCCGCCTGGATCATGGTGCCGGCGGCCTATGCCGGCAGCACGGTTGACGAGCTGTCCTCGAAGATGGAGCCGGGTGACATCATCATCGACGGCGGCAACTCCTATTACCGAGACGACGTTGACCGGGCCGCGGCGCTGCAGCCGAAGGGCATCCACTACGTCGACGTCGGCACTAGTGGGGGAGTGTTCGGGCTGGAGCGGGGCTTCTGTCTCATGATCGGCGGTGAGGACGAAGTGGTGGAGCGCCTCGACCCGATCTTCGCCACGATCGCACCGGGGGTTGGCGACGTCGAGCGCACCCCGGGCCGTACCGGTGACCCGTCCCCATCGGAGCAGGGCTACCTCCACTGCGGTCCGAACGGCGCCGGCCATTTTGTGAAGATGGTGCACAACGGCATCGAGTACGGCCTCATGGCCGCGTACGCCGAGGGCCTCGCCATCTTGCGGAAGGCAAACGTTGGTAAGCAGGCCCAGACCGACGACGCCGAGACGACGCCGTTGCGTGAGCCGAAGTATTACCAGTACGACATCGACACCAAGGAGGTCGCCGAGGTGTGGCGGCGGGGGAGTGTCGTGGCCTCCTGGTTGCTCGACCTCACCGCATCGGCCCTGCAGGCCGACCCCCAGCTGGCCCAATTCAGCGGTCGAGTGTCCGACTCGGGAGAGGGTCGCTGGACCTCAATGGCCGCGATCGACGAGGGCGTGCCGGCGCACGTGCTCTTGGCTGCACTGTTCGAACGGTTCAGTTCCCGCGGCGAGGCTGATTTCGCCGACAAGATCCTGTCGGCCATGCGCAAGGAGTTCGGCGGCCACGACGAAAAGACGAGTTAGCTCGCAGCCGTCCTCGGTGCGGATGTTGGCCCGAGGTCTCGCCAAGCACTGCCCTCTGTGTGGCAGCGGCGGTCTGTTCACGAGCTGGTTCAAGATGCGGGAACGCTGCCCGCGGTGCGGCTACAGGTTCGAACGCGAGGCGGGGTTTGGGCTCGGCGCGTTCGTGATCAATCTCGCCGTCACTGAGGCACTCCTGGCCGTCCTCGGCATCATCCCGTTGATCGCCCTGCTGGCCGGCGACCCCAACGCCGACATCACGTGGGTGATCGTCGGCCTCGTCGCCGCCGGCATACTCGGGCCGTTCGTGTCGTTCCCGTTCTGCCGCACGATATGGGTTGCGTTCGAGTTGATGATCCGCCCGCTCGGCGCGTCGGAGCCCTTAGACCGCAGGTAAGAGTGCCTCTTTCGCTGGTATTTAATAAAGGGGAGTTATCTCATAGAGATTTATCTCATAGAGATTTATCTCATAGAGATTTTGTCACACCCGTCTTTTATACTGTACTCATGCTCGATACAGGCAATACCACTACCTCGATCATCTCCTCCCTTGACCAGCTCGAGAAGGAGATCTGTGAACTGAACGCCCACATCACCGCCGCCACCGGGCGCTTCCTGGCCCTGGTCGCCGAGTACGACCGGCGCGAGGGATGGCTCACCTGGGAGTGCCGCTCGATGGCGCACTGGCTCTCGTGGAAGTGCGGCATCGGGCTCAACGCGGCCCGTGAATATGTACGAGTAGCCCGTGCCCTGGAGGATCTCCCGGCCATGGCTGCAGCGCTGTGTCAAGGAGAGATGAGCTACTCCAAGGCCAGAGCCCTGACCCGGGTGGCAACCCCGGCCTCGGAGGGCGCTCTGGTCGAATTGTCCCGGAGCGCAACGGCCTCGCACCTGGAGACTTTCGTCCGGCACTACCGCCGCGTCGATGCCGACGAAGCTGAGGCTCGTCACGAGGCCCGTTCGGTGACCTATCACCACGAGGACGGAATGCTGGTGTTGCAGGCACGTCTCGAAACCGAGGAGGCGGCGGTGCTACTGGCCGCGCTGAACGACGCCACCTTCAGGCTGGCAGCGGGCTCCCAACCGGAGAAAGGCGTTACCGCGGTAACGCCTTGTGCGCGGCGGGCCGATGCCTTGGTGGCGGTGGCCGAGTCCTACCTGGCGACAGGGATGACATCTCGCAGTGGCGGGGAGCGCACCATGGTCACGCTACGTGCCGACGCCGATGCTCTTGTCGGCGGCGAGGGCCTGTGCGGAATCGAAGGTGGTGGCTCGGTCTCTGTCGAGACCGCCCAGCGCCTGTCGTGTGACGCAAGTGTGGTCCTCACACTGATGGGGTCCAAGGGCGAGCCGCTCGACGTGGGCCGGCGGTCGCGCACTTTCCCCACCGCCATCCGCCGGGCCTTGGAGCTGCGAGACCAGTACTGCGTGTACCCCGGGTGCACCAACCGCATCGTCGACGGGCATCACATCGTGCATTGGATCAAGGGTGGTTCGACCAGCCTCGACAACGGCTGTCTCTTGTGTCGTTTATGCCGACGTCGGCATAAGGAACATTATGCGGACCCCCTGATTATGCCGACCAGGGCTCGTCTTGGCGGCGTGAAGGCGTGCTCGCCGAGGATCTGGTCGGCATAACCCTGGGCTGCTGATCGACACTCCTGCTTCCACGAAGCAAGGAGGAGCGATGACGAGCAGGGCGTCGGTGGTCGAGGTGAACGGCCCGTTGGCAGGGGTGACTGATGCGATGAAGGAGCGCTGAGCGCGCTTCCGCGTGACGGGTTGGTGAACCACCAGCCGGCGCCGAGCGAGGAGGTGCCAGCCGGTGCCCACTTCGTTGGTCGTGTACGAGTGCCCGGGTTGCG
>JALZBN010000166.1 GCA_030947365.1 Actinomycetota bacterium | reverse complement strand
CATCACCAGCTCCTTGTGGAGCACTACCAGGATCACGAGACACGCGCCGCCGACCGCGGCGGTCTCGATGATCTGGCGAGCGTCGACGTCGAGGATGCGTCCGAAGAGCAGGGCGGCCAGGTCACTCGTGAATCCGGCGCGCTCGGAGACGACGACGACGCCGAGCGCCAACCCGCCGGCCACGATCAGTGCCAGCGTCGCGTCCATGTCGACGTCGGCGCGCCGAGTGAGGAACACGAGCAAGGCCACCGTGAGGACCGCGGCCACCAGCGCGCCGAGCAAGAGTGATTGGCCGAGCACGAAGGCGATGGCGATACCCGGGAAGACGCTGTGCTGGAGGGCCTCGGTCAAAAACGCGAGGCGCCGCAACAACACGTGCACCCCGACGACGGAGCCAGCGACGGAGAGGAGCAGTACCTCCGCCAGCGCCCGGGCCATGAACGGCAGGTGGTAAGGGTCGATGAGAAGCCGGTACACGCGCCGGCCTACTGCGTCGTGACGATCGTGCTTCCCTCGGCCAGCACCACCGCACCCGGGCCGTACGTCTGGCGGAGCAGGTCTGCGGTGAGGGTGGTGCCCACGGGGCCGAAGGCAACCTGGTGGCGGTTCAGCAGGCACGCCTCGTCACACGCCAAGTGGGCAACGGCGAGGTCGTGCGTCGACATGACGACGGCGACCCCATCGGCTCGCAGGTCGGCGAGCACGTGAAGGGCCAGCTCCGTCGTCGTGGTGTCGACGCCGCTGAACGGCTCGTCGAGCAGCAGGACCCGGGCCTCTTGGGCCACGGCGCGTGCGAGCAGCACCCGCTGCCGCTGGCCACCGGAGAGGATCCCGAACCGGTCGTGGGCGCGGTCGGCCATCCGCACCTGCTCGAGCGCCGCCATGGCTGCTTCTTTGTCGGCGCGCCCCGGGCGGTGGATCCAACCGACGCGCCGGTAGCGCCCCATCAAGACGACCTGGAGGGCGTCGACGGGAAACTGTGAATCGAGGGCGTCGGCTTGGGGGACGTAGGCGACCTGACCTCGCGCCGCCGCCGGTGGTTGGCCCAGCACCTCGATGCGCCCGCGCACGAGGGGCACCAGCCCGAGGATCGCCTTTATGAGGGTGCTCTTCCCGGCTCCATTCGGGCCGACCAGGGCGAGGGCGCCGCCGGGTTCGACCCGGCCGCTGATGCCCTCGACGACGGGCTGGCGCGCGTAAGCAACGGTTGCGTCCTCGAGCACGAGGGCCGGCGCCACAGTCGGCTGCCCCGTCGGCGGCTCAGCCGGGCGCTCAGCCTCGGAGGTTGTCAACGATCTCCTTCGCGTTGTGGCGCATCATCTGGAGGTAGGTCGCGCCGTCGCTGCCCGGCGGACCAAGCGTGTCGCCGTAGAGGGCGTCGTCGCCGGCGACGACCTTCACGTTCGCCTCGCGCGCGATCGCCTCCGCCGTCTTCGGCGGCAGCGAGCTCTCCGAGAACACGGCCTTCACGCCCGTGGCGCGAATCTTCGCCACCAAATCGGAGATGTCGCGAGCGGACAGCTCGGCCTGGGTGTCGAAGCTCGGTATCACCGCGCCCACGTAGTGCAGCCCATAGCGGTCGATGAAGTAGCCAAAGGCGTCGTGGTTGGTGACGACGTCTTTGTTCGACAGTGTCGCCACCGCGCCGGCGATGTCGGTATCGAGGCGGTCGAGCTCGGCGTCGTATACCGCCTCGCGGGCCTCGAAGGCCTGCGCATGGTCGGGATCAGCCTTCTCGAAAGCTCGCGTGACGTTGCCAACCATCACTTTGGCGTTGCGGGGATCGTGCCAGATGTGGGGGTCGCGGCCGCGGAGGGCGACGCCCACGCTCGTATCGACCGGCGCGCTCTTGGGCTCGGCGCTCTTGAGGGTCTTGTCGAGCCACTTCTCGATGCCGACGCCGTTTTTGAGGATGACGTCAGCATCGGCGATGGCGTGAAGGTCGGCGGGTGACGGCTCGTAGTCGTGAGGGTCGGCGTTGGCCTTGAGCACCCCGTAGACCTCCACGTCGGGGCCTCCGACCACCTTGGCGAAATCGGTGAGCTGGGTGGTAGTGGTCACCACTTTCAGCCTACCGCCGGCCGCTCGCGCCGAATCGGTGCCGCCGCAACCCGCCAGAAGGTTGGCGCCCGCCACCACCACGGCGAGAAGGCGAACCGTCCGACGGAAATCCACGTCGCTAGTCTAGAGTGATAGTGGTTCTCATTTCAACCGCCGGTCAGCGTCGCAAGCGCCCAGATGGTGGCGACCAGCCCGACGGCCATCATCAGCACGCTGCGTCCAACCGGCGCCCGGGCCAGGTCGCCCTTGTTGCGCCCTTTCGGCGGGGGACGCAGCAACGCCATGGCGTTGCCCAGCACGAGCGCGCCGCCCAGGGCCAATAGCAACCAGGCCAGCAGGTCGTTGCCGAGAAGGAATTCTTCGGCCAGCAACACCGCGTTCAAGTCTCAGGCCCGGACTGACGACACAAGTCGCGGCAAGCAGGTGGTGTCACGAGCCGGGAGTCCTCCCAGAGCGGAACGCCCACGCCGGCACGGCCGACGGCAACCCTTTCCTCTCGGCTCACACCACCGCCTGCGCTCGCCTGCGGCTGCGGACGGTGCGCATCGACAAGGAAGGCGAAGGCGGCGACGATCACGGCGACCCCCCCGACCTGGAGCGCGACGCGAGTCGACCCCGGCCACCGCTCGCTCAACTCGTAGATGCCGGCGACCATGCCGCCGGTGACGAGACCGCCCAGGTGGCCCCAGTTGTCGATTCCAGGCACCACGAAGCCAAAAACCAGGTTGATGCCGATCAGGGTGAGGATCGTACGGGTGTCGCCTCGGCGCGACTTGGCGATCACGAAGGCGGCTCCGAACAAGCCGAACACGGCGGTCGAGGCCCCGAGGGCAGGGACAAGCGGATCCCCGAGGAGGTAGTACGCCACCGATCCACCGATGCCTGCGACCAGGTAGAGGGCTAGGAAGCGGGCTCGGCCAAGAACCGGTTCGAGTTGGGTCCCGACGATCCACAAGCCGAACATGTTCAACAGCAGGTGGGTGAGGTTGGCGTGCAGGAAGGTCGCCGTCGTCAGCCGGTAGTAGTCGCCGAGATTGACCGCGAAGGGCAGGTTCGCATACCGGTAGGTGACGGTGGGGTCGGATTCCTGGAAGAAGAAGGCGACGACGCTGACCGCGATCAGACCCTTGACGACGACGCCGGCGCGCTGGCCCTGGCCGCGGGTCCATTGCACGTTGCGTACGCGCCGGGTGTCCGGCTGGGCCTCCTGCACGCAGGTCGGGCAGTGATGGCCGACCGGCGCGGGAACCATGCAGTCGGCGCAAATCGACCGGCCGCAGCGGGTGCAGTGGATGCCGGTCTCCCGATCGGGATGCCGGTAGCAGGACGTGATCACGAACGCCCAACTTCCCACATCTCGAAACCCACAGTGCCTCGGGCGGCGTCCACCCCCCGCTTGGGCCGGGCCCCAAGTCTCATCACCTACAGTTGTTGGTTCGCCAGCTGACTCGGTAAGACAATGATCAACCGACGCCGACTTCCCACTCTTTTCGCCCTCGCACTGGCCGCGAGTTTCATCGCCCCGCCGCTCGCCCCGGCCTCGGCTACCACCGCTGAGTCCGTCCTCGTTGTCGACGGACGAGGATGGGGTCACGGCGTCGGCATGGCCCAGGACGGCGCGCTGGCCATGGGGCGCGCCGGTGCCGATACCCAGACGATCCTGCAGCAGTTCTATCCCGGCACGACCGTTGCCCAGCGGGAAGGCATCCTTCGGGTATCGGTGTTCACATCGGGCGGACGGGGCGAGACCCTCGTGTTCCCCGATGGCGGCGAGATCCGGGCCAGCGAGTCGGGCCCACAGCCGGCCGGGTTCCCGGTGGTCGTGGCGCCGGGTGGCAGCGCCGAGGTGTCCTTCGACGGCACGCAGTACCGGGCCCGGTTGGTGACCGCGCCGGCTGCGGCGGGAGCCGACGGCGGCGTGGAGCTGCCGATGCACCTGATCAGCTC
>JALZBN010000165.1 GCA_030947365.1 Actinomycetota bacterium | reverse complement strand
GGTTGGGATAGGGCTGGTGCACGAAGAGGATCTCACGGCGCGTGGCAGGATCGGCCGTGGCCACGGCCGTGTTCGTGTTCGTGCCGCCGGGGAGGGCGTACTCGACGACGTTGGTGTCGCCCTTGGTGTCGGTGTAGTCGACGTAGAGCTTGGAGCCGTCGGGTGCGAACGTGAGGCCGAGGAGGCCCTGCTCGCCGCCCTTCGTCACGTCGCCGCTGAGATCGAGGACGAGCTGGGAGTCGACCGCGCCGGGCTGGTCGGTCTGGCCTTGTGCGACACGGCGCACCCGGCCGCTCTTCTCGGCCACGTAGATGGCGTCATCACCGGCGCGCACGGCCATGGCGGTGGGTTGCTGAAGGGCGGCGACTTTCTGCAGGCGCACCTTGGTGGTGAGGTCCGGCGCGTGCGGCGCTGCCGGCGCGGAAGCGCCCGTTGTGGCGGTGGGCGCGCCGGTTGTGGGGACGCTGGTCATGGGCACAGTGGCGATGCTGCTGCCGCCGCCATCGCAAGCGGCGAGAAGGGCGATGGCGGCAATGAACACGGCGCGTCTTGGCACCTATGAAAGGTACGTGCCTCCGGCGCGCAAGCGACCGCGAGCCGTCGTCGCTTCTACACTGCGACAGATGGCGACGACGCGGAAACGACGGCCCTGGCCGAAGGACGCGCCGGCGGAAGCATCGAAAGGCGGCTTCCCCCAGTGGGAGCACGGCGCGTTCACATTCGAGGGTGAGATCGAGCGACTGGGTGCCATCGGTCGCAACATGTCCAATGCCCCGAGGTGGACGCGGGTGGTCGCTCGCATCGTGGTGCTTGCCCTCCTCGTGCCTTTTTTGATCGCCCTCGTCGTGTTCGTTCTGCGGCTGTTCGCGGGCTGACCGGCCATGAGCCTTGTAGGGGGCGGGTTCGTTGGGTGAGGAGTCCATACCGTTCAGCGAGCTGCTGGCGGGCTATGGCACCACGACGATCGGCGACGGGATGGCCGTCGAGTCGGTGTTCGCTCTTCTCAAGGTGCGCGGCGAGGACGGTAGCCCGGCGTGGTCGGTCCGCAGCGGTGGCTCGCCGCTAACGAACGAAGAATTGCTTGGGGTACTCAACGGCCTCACGACTTCGGTGCGCCAGAAGCTGACGAACTCATGGAAGGGAACTGGCAGCCCGGCGAGCACGGCCGAGCGCCCGGCGCCGACGCCAATCCCGTTCAGTGAGTTGTTGGCCGGACTGGAGACGGTTGGGGTTGCTGAAGAGCACCTGATCGAGTCGGTCTTCGCCGTCATCAAGGCCCGGCGAATCGACGGCGTACCGGTCTGGCACGTGCGTTCCTCAGAAATGAAGCTGAGCTCGGAAGAACTACTCGGCGCGCTCGATGGCTACGAAGCCACCGTCCGGCAGGACCTGTCCGGGTCGTGGAACTGGTGACACCCCTACCAGTGTCACACCAGTCTCATGACGGGGCACTGCAACTAAAGGGCGGCGACGGATCGCAACGCGCCGGGCTCGCGGCCGATGAGGCGATCGAGCCCCGCCAACGTGGCTGCGTCGGCCGCCAGGTAGACGACCAGGCTTTGACGGTCGGCGCCCGGTAGCTCGAGCGTCTCAAACGCCAGCCGCAACAGACCAACCTCCGGGTGCACTAACGCCCTGATGCCAGTTGGCTTTCGGGCCACCGCGACACGGGTCCAGCGGTCGGTGAAGGCCGCCCCGGCGATGCTTGCCAGGTGGTCTGCGAACGCTTGAGTATCGGTGTCGCCGTAATGCTGAGCATGCAGGTCGGCGACCTGCTCGTCGGCGATGTCGTGCCAGTCGGCATAGGCGTCGCGAGCGCGCTCGTCGGCAAAGGTGAACGACAGGAGGTTGGGCTCGTCGTCATCGAGGATGCCGAGAGGGCGCGCCAACCGGTCGTAGCCGTCGGTCCAGGCCAGGAGGTCGCTCAGATGGTTGATCACAAAGGCGGGCGCAGGCTCGAGCTGCTCGAGCATGGCGCGCACGGTGGGACGCACCGTGCGGGTGGTCGGCGCTGACTGGGGGCACAACTCGGTGCCATTCGTGATCGCCGACAGGCGTCGTAGGTAGCCAAGGTCGTCGTCACCGAGTTGCAGCACGTCGGCCAGCGACGCCAGCACCTGGGCCGACGGATGAGTGTCGCGACCCTGCTCGAGCCGGATCAGGTAGTCGACGCTGACACCGGCCAGGGTGGCCAGCTCGGCGCGCCGTAGACCCGGCGTGCGACGGCGCGAACCTTGGGGCAGACCGACATCGGCCGGACTCATGGCCTCCCGTCGGCTTCGCAGGAATGTGCCCAACTCTCCTTCGATCACCCTCATAGTCTGCCCAGACTCGGTGCCTTTGTCATAACCCCGTCAGGGCCAGGCTCCACCCGGTCTCCCTATGAGCGCGAATGGGGCTCATAGTGAGCTCATGACAACCAACGCATCGACAACTACAGCCGTTGACCAGCTCGCCCAAGGCACGTGGGCCCTCGACACCAACCACAGCGCCGTCGGATTCAGCATCCGGCACCTCGGCGTCGCCAAGGTGCGAGGCCGCTTCGGCACCATCGCCGCCGAGCTGGTGGTAGGACCGACCCTCGGCGACTCCAGCGTCACGGCCACCGTGGACCTGGCGTCGATCGACACTGGCCAGCCCGACCGAGACGCGCACGTGCGCAGCGCCGACCTCCTCGACGTGGAACACCGGCCGACGATGTTCTACCGGTCGACAGCCATTACGGGAGAGGGCATCAACTGGACGGTCGACGGTGACCTCACCATCGGCGACATCACCAAGCCCCTCACCCTTGCCGTCGAGCTCGGTGGCGTCGAGCCCTTCTTCGACGGGACCCGCCACGCCGGGTTCGAAGCCACCGGCGAGATCCGGCGCAAGGACTACGGCCTTGGCTTCGGTCCGCTCGGCGCGGCGCTGGGCGACGTCGTCAAGGTCGAGCTCGACCTCCAGTTTGTGGAGCCTGCCTAATCCCGGCGGCGCGCCTTTCATCCGCGCCGGTTCGTTTCTGAATCGACCACCAACTCGGTGGTGGATCAAGAAACGAAGGCGGGGGGAACACGGCGCTGGCGGCGAGGCGGTCTCCTGAACGTCCAGGCGCCCACGAGGGCCAGCACGGCCACGAAGACCATGGCCGGCTCGCCGAGGCTGGTCGCCGGCATGGTGGCGGCGCGCAGTCGGATCGTGCCCTCGACGACCGCCGGCGCGCCGAGGCCGCGGCGCGCCGTCACCCGTCCGTCGGCATCGACGAAGGCGCTGTAGCCGGTGGGCGCGGCCTGGATGACGGCGCGTCCGGTCTCCAACGCTCGCAGGCGCGCCGCGGCCAATTCTTGGGCTGGAACCTGCCCGGTCTTGTACGACGAGGCGTTGGTCGGCACGAGCAACACCTGCCCGCCGCCCTGCGCCGCGGCCCGGGCCCGGTCGGCGAAGAAGACCTCGTAGGAGATCATCACGCCGAGGGGTCCGGCTGGCGTGGACAGCACGCCGGGCCCGTTTCCGGCGATGGCGTCGCGGGGCACGGCGGAGACGTTGGCCAGGCGGCTGATGAGCGAGCGCGCCGGCACGTACTCGCCGAATGGCACCCGGTGCACCTTGTCGTAGCGCGCCACCCGGGTGCCGTCGGGGGCCCACGCTACGGCGGCATTGCGGAATCGCGGGGTGTCGCGTCCCCCTCCGGCGCCGGGCACGTCCTCCACCACCCCGCTGACGATGGTGGTGTGAAGCCGGCGCGCCAGGTCGCTCATGGTCGCGTCCTGGGTGCTGCCGTCGAGAGTGCCGGTCACGTTCACGACGTTCTCGGGCCACACGACCAGATCGACCGGCAGATGTACCCGCTCGGTCGCTGCCAACTGGGCCTTGAAGACGGCGGCGGGGTCGACGTTGACGGCACGCAGCCCCCGGGGCCCACCACCTTGGACGGCAGCGACCCGCAGCGCCCGCCCCGGCGCGCCGGGTGCCGTCGCGGTGCCGAGCAGGGGGATGAGGACCACTGCGATCACCAGCAGCCCGGCTACCACCGTTCCT
>JALZBN010000164.1 GCA_030947365.1 Actinomycetota bacterium | reverse complement strand
CTTCAGCACTGCGCCGCCGCCAGGCAACTACCTCGCCACCCACTGGAACACGGCCAACAACACCTTCCTCTCGGCGGTCGGGCCCGCCGCGCCGGCCGTGCCCCGCCGACCTCCGGCCGACTTCGACGGCGATGGCAAAACCGGTGCGTCGGTGTTCCGTCCCTCCGGCGGGACATGGTTCTCCAAGGGCTCGGCGGGAACAATCGTCGCCAATTTCGGTACCAACGGCGACATCCCGGTGCCCGGCGACTACGACGGCGACGGCAAGACCGACGTTGCCGTGTTCCGGCCATCCTCCGGAATGTGGTTTGTCCATTGGAGCAGCATGGCGATGAACCCAACGATGGCGTACGGCACCAGCACCGACATTCCCGTCCCCGCTGACTACGACGGTGACGGCCTTACCGACATAGCCGTCTTCCGGCCCTCTACGGGAACATGGTTCATCCACCCGAGCGGCGGCGGCACCGACATCATCACGGCATACGGCGCCTCAGGAGACGTGCCAGTGCCCGAGGACTACAACGGCGACGGCAAGGCCGACATCGCCGTGTTCCGCCCCTCGACAGCGACGTGGTTCACCCACCTCAGTGGCGGCGGCGACACCACGAGAGTCTGGGGGACGAACGGCGACGTGCCCGTTCCCGGTGACTACGACGGCGACGGACGCGCCGACCAGGCCGTCTTCCGTCCGTCGTCAGGGCTGTGGTTCATCACCCAGAGCGGCGGCGGCCAGACCACGCTGGGCTACGGCACGAGCGGCGACATCCCGATGCCCGGCGACTACGACGGCGATGGCAAGACCGACATCGCCGTGTTCCGCCCAAGCAACGGGGTCTGGTACGTGCAGCGGTCCTCCGACGGGACCCAGAGCGCCACCGCGTGGGGAACCACCGGCGACGTGCCCGTGGTGCTTGCCCCTGCGCCGCGCCTGGCCTACTTCCCGTGATGTCGACGGCTTGGACCGCAAGGAGGCGATGCGGACGCAGAGTGCTTGTCTGAACCCATCGTAGAATGATCGGGATGGAGCGATCGGCTGAGGCGTCGCGCTTTCAGATGGCGTTGGCGCTGGCGGACGCTGGAGTGAAGTTGATGCGGCAGAACCTTCGTCGCCATGACCCGGCTGCCTCCGAGGTGCAGATTGACGAGAGACTGCGTGACTGGCTGATCAGCCGGCCGATGGATGTCACTGGCCAGGGTCGCCCGCTTTCATCACGTTGACCGACTTCGAAGCGGCTGCCCGTTCGATAGCAAGCCGACTCGAGGTATTTGGTTTGGACTACGCCCTCGTCGGTGGGTTCGCAGTGTCAGTGCGATGTGAACCTCGGTTCACGCGCGACATCGACCTCGTCGTGGCCGTCGCCGACGATGACGGTGCTGAGGCACTCATCCGAGCACTCGTCCAAGACGGCCATGACATCCTGGCCACCGCCGAACATCAGCGATCCGGTCGCCTCGCAACCGTGCGAGTAGGTCTGGGGGGCGGCGACGATGTTGTCGATCTTCTATTCGCCTCCTCAGGCATTGAGCGAGAAGTCGCGAGTCAGGCGCAACTGATCGACGTACTTCCAGCAGTGGTCCTGCCGGTGGCTCGCGTTGGGCATCTCATCGGCGCGACGTGGTCGACGAGTGGGATGAAGGCGTCGTCACCGTCTCGTTGGCTGGCGCCAGCACCGATACCGACGTCGCCGGCGCGCTTGCCTTGGCCTTCGGCGTATTGGACTCCGGCACCCGCCCGCTGCCGGAGTCAATCGTCAAGGCTTTGGGTGTGCGGCACTTCCCGTAACCGATCACCAGCCGGCACTGCCCGGTTCGCCCTTGAACGGGCCTACGACCGTCGAGGTGATCCAGCCGCCGTAGAAGCCACCGGCTTGGCCTTGGGCAAACTCGCCGTCGACGTAGCAGGCGTCCATACGCGAGGGATAGAAGGAGAAGTAGCCGGCGAGGGCTTCATAGCCGGGAAGGGGCTCCGGAAAGCACCACGCTGCGTTGGGGACGATCTCGCCCTTCAGGGCCACGGTGAAGTAGCGGGCCTCGCCCTTGAACTCGCACCAGGTGCGGTGCTCGGTGGGGTACAGGCGGCCAGGAACAACGCTCGACGGGGGGAAGTAGTAGCCGGGCGGGTGGCTGGTTTCGAGCACCCGCAACGGCTCGAGGGTGAGGGCGATTGTCTCGCCCGCGAGGTTCACCTCGACCTGGCTGCGCACGGCCTCGACGCGCGGGGGCCTGGGGTAGTCCCAGACCGACTCCTGTCCCGGCCCGGGCTCGATCGGCTGCGGTCTCATGGTTCCCCCGAACGGCAAGGTGGATAGGGCAGGATGGGCGGGTGGACGAGCATGCCACCGCACTCTATGAATCCGTTGTCGCCGCGGTCCCCGGATGGATCGAACGGTCGGTCCGGCGGTTTCTGGGCGCGCCGGATCCTGAGGTGATGAAGGCGGCTACCGAAGCGGGCCTGTTGGCCCAGGCCGACGTGGCCTTCAAGTTGCGCGCCCTCCTCGATGCCGACATCGACGAGCAGACGACAACGCCGCTCACCATCGTGCGCGCCGCTGCGGGCCAGGCCACGGCTGTGCTCGCAGCCGCCGGCGTCGCCCCCGTGCAACGAGACGAAGCCCAGCGCCGGCTGTTCCCCGACGACCCTTACGACCTCGCGCCGGCCGTGCTCGGCGACATCGATCCCGCCCTCACTCAAGTGGGTCTCGTCTGGGGCGCCCACAAGGCCATGACCCACTTGCAACGTCATGGCGCGGGCTCGTGAAGTGAAGAGGGTCGTCGCCTACGTGCCCGATCTCATGGACCGCTCCAAGGTGGCCGCGGCCGGCGACGTCAGCTTCGTCACCGATCCGGCCCGGCTCGGCGCGGAGGCCGAAGGCGCCGACATCGTTCTCGTCGACCTCACCCGTGCCGGCGTCCTCGATGCCCTGCCCTCCATCGGCGCGCCGGTCATCGGCTTCGCCAACCACACCCAGCGCGAGCTGCTCGACGCGGCGCGCGCCGCTGGTTGCGTCGAGGCCCTTCCCCGCTCGGCCTTCTTCTCACGGCTCGACGAGCTGGTGGGTGGCAACTGATTCAGCGCGGCGACGGGGGCTCACGCTGTTGCCAGCCCGCGTCACTGATCGGGCGCGGCTCGAAGAAGAGGCAGTCCTGAGGACACGCGAACGGCATCATCTCGGCCACTTCGAGCCGGCACCGCTCGAGCACCTCGCCGGTGGGCGCGCCGCGGCTGGAGTAGTGGCGGCAATCGGCTCGCACGGCCATGGTCCATTGTCGCAGACCAGGCGCATCCAGCCGCATCCTCATACGACCTGCGGGTACGAGGCGAGTAGGTTCGGGGCATGCGCCTGAGCAAACGCAGGAAGATGGCCTCGCTCGATGCCATGGACGTCGCGACCCGTTTCGTCAACGCGGCCAACCAGCACGACCCCGACAGTCTCATCGCGTGTGTCCACCGCGACTTCCAGAGCGTCCAGCCCGTCCACCCCGATCGAAACTTCAGGGGCGTGGGTCAACTTCGCAACAACTGGGAGGCGATCTTTCGCAGCGAACCGGGCTTTCGTCTCACCGTGCTGCGGGCGACGGCCACTGACGACACGGTGTGGATGGAGCTCCACGGCGCGGGCGACGACGAGGAGGCCGCGGGCACGTTCATTCTCGGTGTCGAGAACGGGCGCATCCGCTGGATCCGGGTCTACAGCGACATCGTCCAAGCTCCTCCCGAGGTGGAGGCCGCGGCGCCCGAGCCGGCGCTCGTCGCCGTGCCCGACATCGCAGAGGCCGACCCCGAAGCGGCCGACCCTGAAGCGGCCGACCCCGAGACGTGGGACGCCGTTGTCGCCGGAGGCGCGACAATCGCCTTCGGCGAGATTGAAGATGAGGACGAGACTGCGGATCACGACGGTGATGCGGGTGACGAGGGTGATGCCGGCGACGAAGAGGCCGACCACGAGGGTGATGCGGACCCCGAGCCCGCGGCCCGCAAGAGTTGGCGGCGTCTGTTGCGAGGCAAGGCCCAGAGCTGACCCGCGGCGCGCCGGTCGATTC
>JALZBN010000163.1 GCA_030947365.1 Actinomycetota bacterium | reverse complement strand
CTGCACCACAGGACCACTGCGGTAGAGCCAGCCTAGACGGTCGCCCCGGGCGGTCGGTAGCGACGAAGAACGCCAAGCGCTAGATGGACGCGCCGGGCATGAAGCGCGCCGTTTGGCGCGCCGTTGATTCGGCCACGGCCCGTTCCATGGCGCGTGCCAGCTCTGCGAGTACGGACGACGACGCCAGCGGCCGCACCCGTTGCAAGGCCTCGGTGACTGCGGGCAGGCGGTCGGGGGGGAAGCCGGCGGCGACGAACGGCTCCCAGACGTTGTCCTCGAACATCTTGACGAGGCGCTCGGCGATGCGCCGGAGGTCGCCCGACATCTTGGCGTACTCATTGATCGTGGCCGCCAGCGGGATGCCGGAGGCGACCAGCTCCGCGCCAACACGCACCAGCTCCGGGCTCGGCGCCTCGTAGCCCCCAACGTCATCGTCCTTCTCGACCAGCAGCCCCACTTCGACGGCGCGCCGCAACTGGGTGTCATCCGTAGCCAGCTCGGGAAACAGCTCGGCCAGTTCGTCGCGGCTGTAGCGGCGCGCCGTCTCGTCGCTCCACGGCGCGTTCAACGCCTCCTCGAAGCCGAGCACGTCGGTGAGGCTCTTGCCCTCGTCCCATGCGGCCAGGAGGTCTCGGATGGCGGCGAGTGAGAACCCGCGCTGCTGGAGACGGTCGATGTAGCTGAGCCGGGCCAGGTGGGCTCGGTCGTAGTACCCGACCCGTCCGACCACGTGGGGGGGCGGAAGGAGGCCGCGTGTCTGGTAGGCCCGGACATTGCGGGTGGTCGTGCCTGCCTCTCGGGCCAGCTCGTCGACCGTCATGCTCACAAAGTTAACCTTAGCACTTGTCGACGTTACATCGATACGTGTAAGGTTCTAGGCACGTGAACGAAGGGAGCTCGTCATGACTGCGACCGTGGGTGGCCAGTGGGGATGGGGCGCATGGGCCTACCTGGTGGTGCCCGTCGCCATCTACTGCCTGGTCAGCCTGACCCTGTTCGCGTTCGGGAAGGCCGACATGCGCGAGCCCAACGTGCTCAAGTTCTTCTTTCGCCAGATCGGAGACAGCCTCGAACGGGTCACTGGCTTCCCCGGATGGTCGATGGCCGGCGCCCTCACCGGGCTCATGGCACTGCTGATCGCCGTCATCGGCTTCTACTGGGACGTCGCCTGGCACTTCGACAACGGCCGTGACAAGCAACTGTTCACCCCCTCGCACACGATGATCCTCGTCGGTTTGGGCGGGCTGATCTTTGCCGGCATCATCGCGGTGACCTTCGCCACTCTCGAGGAGGCCCGCACCGGACTGCGCATCGGGCCGCTGCGTGTCCCGTGGTCGGCCATCCTGCTATTCGCCCTCGGCGCGGGCGGCGTCGCCGCGTTCCCGCTGGACGCTTTGTGGCACGACGCCTACGGCATCGACGTCACCCTGTGGAGCCCTACCCACCTGCAGCTCGTCAGCGGCGGCGCGCTCTCGACGATCGCCGTGCTGCTGCTGCTGGCGGAGGGCAAGCGCTTCGGCCATCCCAACATGTTCGGGCGCGCGATCTACGCGCTCGCCGCCGGCACCATTCTCGTCGGACTGTCCACCTACCAGGGCGAGTTCGACTTTGGCGCGCCGCAGTTCCAACTCCTCTACCTCCCGATCCTTGTGATGGCAGCGGCCGGTATCACCCTCGTACTGGCCCGCATCGCCCTCGGTCGCTGGGGCGCGGCGAAGGTCGTTTTCACCTACCTGGTCTTGCGGAGTGGGCTGGCGCTCATCGTCGGCGGCGCGCTGCATCACACCGTGCCTCGGTTCCCGCTCTACATCGCTTCGGCGCTGCTCGTTGAAGCCGTGGCGTGGAAGCTGGGCACCGACGACCGCCACCGTTTCGCGGTTGTGTCCGGCGCGGCAATCGGCAGCGTCGGACTCGTCCTCGAGATGCTGTGGCTGGGGGCGATCGCGCCGCTGCCGACGAACCTGCCGACGGAGCTCCTCGTCAAGGTCGCCTTGTTCGCGCCGTTGACAGCAATTGCAGCCGCTGTGCTCGGGGCCGGCCTGGGCCGTACCTTCTCGACGTCGTCCGAGCGGGTGCCGCGCACCGCGCTCGGCGCAGCCGCGGTGGTGCTGCTCTTGGCCCTCGCCTACCCGTTGCCGCGCAACGTGGGTCACGTCGATGCCGTCATCCGTCTCCAGCCTGTGGGCGAGAGGGCCACTGTCGAGGTAACGCTCAATCCGCCCACCGCGGCGAACGACGCGATCGCCTTCGTCGTGACGTCATGGCAGGGAGGCGGCACCGTGCCTGCTGCCCTCAACGAGGTGAGTCCCGGTGTGTACCGGTCGTCGCGCCCGGTACCGATCAGCGGGAGCTGGAAGACCGTCGTCTCCCTGGCCCGTGGCAATGAACTGATGGCCGCGCCGGTCTATCTGCCCGCCGACCCCGAGATCGGCGGGCCTGCGATCCCGGCCCTGCCGGAGCGGACCACTTCGTTTGTGCGGAACACCACCCTTCTACTGCGTGAGCAGCACGGTGGGCCGGTGTGGCCGGCGTTGGCCGCGTACGCCGGGCTGGCGAGCCTGGTGGTGTTGTGGGTCGCGCTGATGGCGTTCATCGCCCGGCGCGTCTCGGAGGCGTCCCTGGACGAGGGCACCACGACCGGCGCGGCCCGTCCGGTTGCGCCCGCGCCACCTCCTCGCGAGATGGTGCGCGGCTGACTAACTCAACCGCCGATGTGCGTCGCTGGCACCTTGCCCATGCGACCGGCGTTGAAGTCGTCGAACGCCTGCGCCAGCTCGGTCTTGGTGTTCATCACGAACGGGCCGTACCAGGCGACGGGCTCCCGGATGGGCTGGCCACCGAGGATGAGCACGTCGAGTTGGGGCGACCGGCTCTCCTGCCGCGTATCGGCCCTAATCGTCAACAGGTCGCCCGCGCCGAAGACCGCCAGCTGGCCGGAGCGCAGCGGGCGGTGGTCGGGGCCAACGGTGCCGTTGCCGTTGAGGACGTAGGCGAGGGCGTTGAAGTCGGCGCGCCAGGGAAGCGACAGTTGCGCGCCGGGGCTGATCGTGGCGTGCAGCATCGCCATCGGCGTATGGGTTGTGCCGGGACCCTCGAAGCCGGCGACGTCGCCGGCGATGAGCCGCAGCAGCGCGCCACCATCGGACGAGGAGAGCAACTTGGCCTTGTCGCCACGGATGTCCTGATAGCGCGGCGCGGTCCACTTCTGCGCCGCTGGGAGATTGACCCACAGTTGGAGGCCGTGGAACAGCCCCCCGCTGACAACGAGCGCTTCGGGAGGCGTCTCGATGTGCAGGATGCCCGCGCCGGCCGTCATCCACTGGGTGTCGCCGTTGGTGATGGTGCCGCCGCCACCATTGGAATCCTTGTGCTCGAAGGTGCCGTCGATGATGTAGGTGACGGTCTCGAAGCCCCGGTGCGGATGCCACGGAGTGCCCTTGGGCTCGCCCGGCGCGTACTCCACCTCACCCATCTGGTCGAGGTGAACGAACGGGTCGAGCAGGCTCTGGTCGACGCCGGCGAAGGCGCGCCGCACCGGAAAGCCTTCACCCTCGAAGCCACTTGGCGCCGTCGTGACCGAGACCACCGGCCGCTCGACCGCTGTCGGCGCGGGGCCGGGCAGGCGGGGAAGGGACAAGTTGTCGTCGACGGTCACGGCTGGCATGGAAGCCTCCTAGCGGTCAGTTGTGTCTGTTCAACGACTTCGGGGTGCTGATGCTTCCCGGCTCCCGGCTCCCGGCTCCAACGGTGAGCGTGATGGCTCCATCATTGGCGATTCTCTTCGTTTTTCGCCACTATCGGGGTATGGATTTTGCCGCCACCGTGATGAAGGGTTGAGCTAATGGGCACCGTCGCCGATGCGACCAAGGACAACTACGACGAACTGGTTGGCGAGGGCACTGTGCTCGTCGACGTCTGGGGGCCGGAATGCCGGCCTTGCCTAGCGCTCATGCCCCACGTCGAGAAGCTGGCCGAAGACCGGCCGGACCTCAACGTGGTGAAGCTCGAAGCCCCCACGGCGCGCCGGCTGTGCATGGCCCTCAAGGTCATGGGG
>JALZBN010000162.1 GCA_030947365.1 Actinomycetota bacterium | reverse complement strand
GTGGCGCAGCGTCACCTTGTCCTTCCCGCGGGCCCCGAACTCCGGCCAGACGTCGACGTTCGCGCAAGTCGTCGGTGAGCTCACCGCGTTCGATGAGGACGTGCGCCACTGAGGACGCCACCCCCTTGGCGGTGGAGCCGGCCCAGAAAGAGGGTGTCGCGATCAACGGGCGCTCCGGTGCGCGGATCGGATGCACCGCGTGCCGTGTCCACGAGTGTGTGACCGTTGCGGATGACCGCGACCTGCACCCCGACCTCCTGGCCGGAACCGACCGCGTCATCGAGGAGCGCATCGACGGCGGCGGCAAGATGGTCTTCAGGCATGTCGATGATCTGACGGCTGGCGGCCGTCGAACTCATCGCTCGCGCGCACGACTCATGTGGCGACCGCCCGACGGCGTCCCATACGCCGCGTGGTGGCCGCGCCGCCGGGCTGTCGGTCAGGGAAGGTCGAGGATGACGGCGATGGTCTCGCGCAGCTGGGTCAGCACGGTCGCGCCCACGTTGCCCCGGACGCCGATGACTCGATGCGGCGAAACGGCCCGGATGTGCTGGCACTGGGCGGCAGAGGTCCCGTCGAGCCCGTTCGCCTGATCGGGCTCGACCACCACCTCGGCGTGGAACGAGCGGATGGTGCTCGTGAGTGGCACAACGTGGACCACCGAGGGCTCGGCATCGAGGACTCGTTGCGCCGTCACCACTACCGCCGGGTGGCGGAAGCCAGCCTCCCTTCCTTCGGGAGCGCCGAGCTCGAGATCGACGACGTCACCCGAGGTCGGCATCAAGCCAGGCGATCTCATCCTCCCGCAACGGCGCCGTCAAGTCCGTCCCGACGCGATCTTGGCGAAGTGCTCGGACGGCGAGCGAGACCGTGTTGCCGACGGTCGTGTTCAACTCGACAGCGAGGCGTTTGAGATCCTCGTGCGTATTGACGTCGATGCGGACGCTCGTGCTCTGCATGCAGATCAGCATACACTTCGTGAGGGCGCTTGGGGCGCTGATCCACCTGCCTCTTCCGCCGGCTCCACGGCGAGGTGTTCGATGGGCCTCCCAAAATGAGGAGGTTCGACCATGAGCACGATCGACGGGGCGTTCGATGAGGCGCAGCTGGCTGCGGCTGCGTTCCTGGCTCGCTACACCGGCCGCACCCTTGGCGCTACCGCCAGGATCTTCGCGGCTTCTTTCAATGGGCGGCAAGCCACGCCCCGGTGCCGGCCTGCGACGGGTCACGCTCTTCACGATCCGGTCAATCGCTGGTCCCCACGGCCGGACCGGCTGGCAGTATGCACCAGATTCGCGCACTCGCTAACGAGGGCGGCCCCGCTGCTCGCGACCGGGGCATTGAGCGCGTCAACGCCGGACTGGTCAAGGGTGCTACAAAACCGGAGGGTGCAGGTTCGACCCCTGCCGTCGACGCTCATCTCGCGTAGCTCAGTGGACGAGAGCACCGCCCTCCGACGGCGGGGGTCGCACGTTCGAGTCGTGGCGGCGAGGCAACCGTCGCATGCCGCGGTAGTCCAACGGACACACGGCCGGGCCCTCAACCCGGAGGCAAGGGTTCGACGCCCCGTCGCGGTACCAGTCACTCGATGCCAGGTGGTCGGGTCGTCGTTCAACGGCGAGGATCTCAGACCCGCCCGCGTGCGCAAGCATGGCCGGCATATCGGTGCTCGGCGACGTGGACAGGGTCGTGCGCATCGTCGGCTCGGTCGGCCACGCCACCTACGGCCACGCCGCCGTCGCGATCCGAGCTCGACAGATCGTTCTTCCATCGCTGCGGCGGCGAGCGCGGCGACGTCAACGACATCCCGAGCACCTTCCCAATCGTCCATCGCAACGACCGGGCGCGCCACGGCGAGCACCGCAACTGGCCAATCCCGTCCTACACCTTGACGATCTGCAGAGGTCGGTGGGCTCGCGCGATCTGGTCGAAGTCCTCATCCTGAGTCACCACCGGTAGACCAAGGTCGATCGCGGTCGCGGCGATGAGCGCGTCAGTGAGCTTGACCGTGGGCTGGATGCCGGCGGCACGGCAATCGGCCACAAGCCGAGCCCATGTCTGCATGACCGATTCACTGACGGGAACGGGTTCCGCCGTCCTGGCGAGGGCCAGAGTGTCCCCTCGGCGGGCGCGGGACGCGGCATCACGGGCGCTCAGCACTCCCAGCTGGAGCTCCCCGATGGTGATCACGGAGACTGTGACCCGAGCCGGCAACTGACCGAGCGGCCGCGAGACCTCGCGAGCGATGAACACCGAGGTGTCGAGCAGCCCCGCAGACTCAGCGTTCAGAGCTCGTCCAGGGTCTGTCCTGCGAGCTCGTCGAGATCGTCGCGCAACGCCGGGTCCGCGGCTCGCTCGGCGAGCTCGCGACTGAGGTGATCGCCTGACAGCCATCGAGTTCGCAACCCGTGGGGCACAATGTCGGCCACGGTCTCGCCATGCACGGTAAGGACCACCCGTTCGCCCGCCCGAACGGCGTCGATCACCTTACTGGTGCGGTTTCGTAGGTCACGGACCCCGATCTCCAAGTGCGACAGTGTAGCACACGGAGATCGGGACCCAACCCCATCAGCGCGTCGTGCACAATCGAGGGTGGAAAGAGCTGGCACGACCTCCACCGCAAGATCTCGGGGGGCCGGTCAAACGACCACGTCGTCGAGTCCTGAGTCGAGCCGGCGCATGTCGTCGACATCGGACGTGAGGACCCGCAGGCCACGTTGTCGTGCCACGATCACGACGGACGCGTCCACGACGTCGCTTGTTCCGGAGGTGCGCCACCACGCCGGCTGGGACGACAAGACGATCCTGGTGGTGCAAGGCTCGGGCGAGGATGGCAACGCATCGTCGGTCGTTCCGCTCGAAGCCGACAAGGGCGCCGGCGTCGAGCACGGCACCACTCAATGGCCGAGAGCCCGATCCGCAGCCTTCTGCTCCTTGGCCGTGAGCGCGCCGCCGGTTTCGGCCAACATCTCGTCGAGGAGCGAAGCAAGGTCGTCGAGCTTGGCCTTCTCGTCGAGCGCTTGGGCCACCGTAGGCATCGTCGGCATCACTGAGGCCGGCGGCCGTCGGGGGTCGAGGAATGCCGAGACACCTGTGGCCAACGACCCGGCGGGGAAACGGCGCACGGCGTCGGCGACGGTGGTGACTTCGTCGAGGAAGCCCTCGTGGGCGCCGAGAGCCGGGTCCTCCACCGTGGCTTGGACGTAGACGATCACAAATCGGGCCACGCCACCTTCGGGTTTTCGCCGAAGTACACGGCCCATCCGTTGGATCATCTGCCGGCGGCTGCGGCTCGACGCCAGGATCACCGCAAGATCGGCGGCGGGCACGTCGACACCCTCGTCGAGGACCATCGGCGCGGTCACGACCTGGAGCGCGCCGCTCCGGAACCGGGAGAGCACCGAGCGGCGAGCAGAAGGATCGAGGCCGGAGTGGATGGTTTCCGCGCCCAGGCCGTGGGCCCGGATCCCCGAGGCCGCACGCCCGGCCGAGTCGATGGTCTGCGTGAACACGATGGCCCGATCAGCAACGGTCAGGGCGGGCACCAGATGGTCGAGAGCTGCGGCCTTCGTCGGTGTGTCGGCCAGCAATCGGCGACGTTCCTGCATCGCCCCCAGGTACCGGCGGGCGGCGACCCCGCCCTGGCTGTCGCCGTCGCCCCGGGCCAACCGGGCTACCGCCTGGAGGAACACCCCTATCGGTTCGGCAGGGACCCCGAACCCCGAGATCAGACAGGATCGGGCACGCGAGAGCTGGAGGCAGAGATCCTCGTACGCAGCCCGTTCGTGGGCCTCGAAATCGACACCGACAAGGGCGACGCGGAAATGGGCGGCGACGCCATCGGCGATCGCCCGGCGATACCCCATGCGGAAGCACGTCTCGCCGAAATACGGGTCGAGCCAGGCCAGGTGACCCTGGTCCGCCCGCTCATAGGTGGCGCTGAGACCAAGCCGGCGGGCGAACCGGACGTCGAGTACCACCTGGTTGGCGTCCGTCCCGTAGCGGTGGCACTCGTCGGCGACGAGCAGGCCGCCGGGCCGGCGCGGCCGCAGGTCGGCGGAGCGAG
>JALZBN010000161.1 GCA_030947365.1 Actinomycetota bacterium | reverse complement strand
TGCAGGCACGCGCCATCCGACAGACGGCCTCCGACGGAGACCTCGTCCGTCTCTATCTCAACGAGATCGGCCGCCACGCGCTGCTCGCCCGGGAGGACGAGACCCGACTGGCTCAGGCCATCGAGGCCGGCCGGAGCGCCAGAGCAACGCTGGCGCGAAGCGTCGACGCCACCGAGTCTCATCGGCGAGAGCTGGAGTCGGTGGTGAAAAGGGGGGAACGGGCCACGTCGACCTTCGTCGAGGCCAACCTCCGACTCGTCGTCTCCATCGCCAAGCGCTACCAGTCGACATCGGGGCTGGCGCTGCTTGACCTCGTGCAGGAGGGAAACCTCGGCCTGATGCACGCGGTCGACAAGTTCGACTTCCGTCGAGGCTTCAAGTTCTCCACCTATGCCACGTGGTGGATCCGCCAGGCCATCACCCGGGCGATCGCCAACACCGGGCGCACGGTACGGCTGCCGGTCAAGGCCGGCGAGACAGTCGCCAGCGTACGCCGGGCCCAAGCCGATCTCGAGATGGACCTCGGTCGTCCGGCCACGCTCGCCGAACTGGCAACCGCGACAGGGTTACGGCAAGAAAAGGTCGAGGAGGCTTTGGCGCTTGGCCACGAACCGCTCTCGATGTCGGAACCGTTGACCTCCGACGGCGACACCGTGCTCGGCGACCTCCTCGAAGACCCGGCTGCGGGCGCTGCCCTCGACGACGTCGTGATGTCCTGTCTGCCGGCGCAGGTCGTCAAGCTGCTCTCGTTCCTCGACGTCAAGGAGCGTGAGGTCGTATGTCTCCGCTACGGACTCGACCGCGGTGAACCCCGCACCCTCGCGGCTGTTGCCGAGATTTGCGGGCTATCCAAGGAGGGCGTTAGCAGCGTGGAGCGGCGCGCCCTCGCCAAGTTGCGCCGGTCTCACCTATCGGATGGCATCGCCGACCTGCTGGCCGGCTGACCCTCAGGCGGTGCGGGGGTCGGGAGCCTCGGGATCGATGCCGTAGGCGACGATCGCGTCGGCGATCTCTTCGGGTTTCGCCTCGTCGATCGACGCCAGCGCCTGAAGGACGGCGACCACGACGTTGGGCGCGTCGGTCTCGAAGTGGCGCCGCAGTTGCTCACGGGTGTCGGAACGGCCGTAGCCGTCGGTGCCGAGCGGGATGAAGGTGCGATGCACGAAGCGCGCCACCTGGTCGGGCACGGCCTTCATGTAGTCGGTGACGGCGACGATGGGCCCGTCGGCCTCGGCCAGGGCCTCGGTGACGTAGGGCACGCGCGCCGGCTCGTTGGGGTGCAGGCGATTCCAGCGCTCGACCGACAGGGCGTCCTCCCGCAGGGTCTTGTACGACGTGGCGCTCCAAAGCTCGGCGGCCACGTCGTGCTTTTCGGCCAGCAGCTGCTGGGCCTCGCGCGCCGCGCCCTGAGCCGTGCCGCTGAAGATGATCGTGGCCCGCCGGCGGCCCTTTGAAGGCGCGGGTGAGAACCGGTAGAGGCCGCGCCGGATCCCCTCTTCAGCACCCGGGGGCATGGGCGGCATCGGGTAGTTCTCGTTGTAAAGAGTGAGGTAGTAGAAGACATCTTCCGGCGCGGCGCCGTACATGCGGCGGATTCCGTCCTCGATGATGACGGCCACCTCGTAGGCGAAGGCGGGGTCGTACGCGGCCACGTTGGGCACCGTGGAGGCCAGCACCAGACTGTGGCCGTCGCAATGCTGGAGACCTTCGCCGGCCAGCGTGGTGCGCCCCGCGGTGCCCGCGCACAGGAACCCCCGTCCGCGGACGTCGCCAAATGCCCAGATGAGGTCACCAACGCGCTGGAAGCCGAACATCGAATAGAAGACGAAGAACGGCACCATCGGTGTGCGGTGAGTGGCGTAGGAAGTGCCGGCGGCCGTGAACGACGCCATGGAGCCGGCCTCGGTGATGCCTTCCTCCAGGATCTGTCCCTGCTGGGACTCCTTGTAGGACAGCGGGAGGTGGGCGTCGACCGGCGTGTAGTGCTGTCCGGTGGCGGCGTAGATCTTGACCTCGGAAAATAGGCCGTCCATGCCGAAGGTGCGGGCCTCGTCGGGGATGATGGGTACGACCCGCTCGCCCACGTTCTTGTCCCTCAAGAGGCCGCGGAGCAGGCGGGCGAAGACCATGGTGGTCGACACCTCTTGGTCGCCCGACCCCTCTTGGAACGACTTGAACACGCTCGGGTCTGGCAACGAGATCGGCCGGCTGTTCACGACCCTTCTCGGCAGCGAGCCCGCCAGGGCGCGCCGGCGTTCCATCATGTACTCGTGCTCGGCCGAACCCGGCGCGGGTCGGTAGTAGGGCGGCTGGTCGGGGTCGAGGGCCTCATCGGACACTTCCCCGTTGAGGTGGAGCCGGTCGCGAAACGTGCGCAGCTGCGCCTTCGACATCTTCTTGATCTGATGGGTGGCGTTGCGGGCCTCGACGTCGGGCCCGAGCGTCCAGCCCTTGATGGTCTTGGCCAGAATGACCGTCGGCGCGCCTACGTGCTCGACCGCTGCCGCGTAGGCCGCGTAGAGCTTGCGGTAGTCGTGCCCACCTCGGGGCAACGTTCGCAGTTCGTCGTCGGACAGGTGCTCGACCATCTCCCGCAGGCGAGGGTCGGGGCCGAAGAAGTGCTCGCGGATGTACGCGCCGCTCTCCACCGAGAACTTCTGGAACTCTCCGTCGAGGGTCGTGTTCATCTTGTTGACGAGCACTCCGTCGACATCCCTCGCGAGCAACTCGTCCCACCGGGAGCCCCAGATGACCTTGATCACGTTCCAGCCCGCGCCGCGGAACAGCGCCTCCATCTCCTGCACGATCTTGCCGTTGCCCCGTACCGGGCCGTCGAGGCGCTGGAGGTTGCAGTTCACGACCCAGGTGAGGTTGTCGAGGCCCTCGCGCGCCGCCAGGGTGAGGCCAGCCATCGACTCGGGCTCGTCGAACTCGCCGTCACCGACGAAGCACCAGACCCGCGAACGGCTGGTGTCGTGGATGTGGCGGTTGAGCAGGTAGCGGTTGAACCGGGCCTGGTAGACGGAGTTGATCGGCGCGAGCCCCATCGACACCGACGGGAATTCCCAGAAGTCGGGCATGAGCCGAGGGTGGGGGTAGCTCGAGAGCCCGTTGCCACCGATCTCCTGGCGGAAGTTGTCGAGCTGGTCGCCGGTGAGCCTCTCCTCGAGAAAGGCGCGGGCGTAGATGCCCGGCGCGGCATGACCCTGGAAGAAGACCTGGTCGCCGGACGTACCGTCGTCCTTGCCCCGGAAGAAGTGGTTGAAGCCGACCTCGTAGAGCGCGGCCGAGCTCGCATAGGTGGCGAGGTGGCCGCCGATGCCGGGAGCCTTGGAGTTAGCGCGGGTGACCATGACCGCGGCGTTCCAGCGGATGAAGGCCCGGATGCGCCGCTCCATGTACTCGTCGCCCGGGAACCACGGCTCCTGCTCGGGCGCGATCGAGTTGATGTAGGGCGTGGACACCGTGGCCGGGAAGCCGACCTGGAGCTCTCTGGCCCGCTCGAGCAGCTTCATCACGAGGAACCGGGCCCGGCTCTTGCCCCGCTCGTCGGTGACCGCGTCGAGCGAGTCGACCCACTCGGCGGTCTCGGCCGGATCGATGTCAGGAATCTGCTGGGAGAACCCGTCGAAGATCATGGCCCCTCCATGCTCGCACGCGCCGGCGCACTCGGCGATCTGGCGGCTCGCGTGGACGTTTCAGGGCAATATCGCTTGGTGAGGAATGACGCTTGGTGAGGACTGACGCTTGGTTAGGACTGACGCTTGGTGAGAACTGAGGCGTACACCGACGGGGCCTGCCTCGGGAACCCTGGGCCCGGGGGATGGGCGTGGGCCGTGCCCGGCGCGCAATACGCCAGTGGCGCGTCACCTGCGACCACGAACCAGCGTATGGAGATCGAGGCCGCGCTGGAAGCCGTGACCACCCTGGACGGCTTGCTGGAAATCGTGAGCGACTCGACCTACGTCGTCAACTGCTTCCGCGACCGCTGGTGGGAAGGCTGGCTGGCCCGGGGGTGGATCAACAAGGCCAAGAAGCCGGTGGCCAACCGCGACCTGTGGGAGCCGCTAATCG